>CAZGDC010000093.1:0-9308 GCA_964524405.1 uncultured Roseivirgaceae bacterium | reverse complement strand
GTATTGGTATTATTATTAGTGGAGGCAATGTGGATTTGGGCAAATTATATATGTATTAACCCAACGGATATAAGACGAAAAGACTAAAGACATAAGACCTTTATTTTCAACAAGTTAAAAATATATTAATCACGGTAAATTACCATCACGTTAATAACCTAAACTATTCATAACTAGTGTTAAGTTAAGTGTGAAATGGTGGTTATTAACCTGGCGGACGCATTTTAGGATTATCAAATAAATAAAACGTCATTCCTGCGGAGGCAGGAATCTCTAAATCAAGTTTTTTAAAAGATTAAAACCCTAATTAATATTCGCTACTTTAATAAGTTGAAGTTATTTATGTTTTTAGCGAAGTAAAAAAATAGGAGCATAGCTTTGCTACGTGAATATTTTTTTAGGAAGTTAAAAGCGGAAAGAACAAAACTTGGGCTGACAGTTTACACTTAACTTAACACTAGTGTCTCTAACTAATTGCACACTACTGTTTTATTCCGTAAAATTGGTGTACCAAAACTACCATTTTATGAAATTTACACCCTTAATACTGGCTTTTATAACGGCACTTTTATTTAGCACACATCCTTTAAAACTGCTTGCGCAACAAAAAATCGAAGAACCTACTGTTGGCATTTCCTTTACGGTTTCGGCCGATTGGCAAGCCAATAAAACCGAAGCTGGCTATGTGCTAGGCTCCAATACCATTGCTGGTTTAATTATTCTATTGCCAAATACGTTTAGCACAAAAAATGAGTTAATACAAGAAGCTCAAGCGGGTATTCAAGATGATGAAGGCACTAATCTACGTTTAAAAGGGAGTGTTACTGATTTTAATGCACAAGGTGTAGCTGGTTATTATACGGGCACTATGCAACTAGAAAACGTAGAAGCCTATATGATTGGCTTAATAAATACCAAAGGAGGGAAAGGGGCAACTTGTATAGTGGTTACTACACCCGAAATGTTTTCGGAGCTGCATGTAAGCGAATTGCAAAAAATAGCCAACTCAATTGTTTTTTCCAATGTTGTAATGCCAGCTATTGTAGAAGAGTGGAATAAAGGACTAAAGCAGCCAGGTGGTTGCCGGTTAAAGCACCTAACTAGCTCTAGCGATACAGATTATAGTGGTGGTTATACGGGCTCTAGCGACCAAGCAATAATTGATTTATGCCCCAGAGGCTTTAGCTATTACAGCAGCTCCAGTAGCACGTTTGACTCTGGTAGTGGTTTTGGGAGCTCAAATGGCAGTAACGAAGGTCAAGGAACATGGGAAATAGATTATAATGGCACCCATGCGGTACTGGTTTTATACTTTAATGATGGAAGGGAGTTTAATTATGAACTTACATATGAAGATAATAAAACCTATTTAAACGGTACTCGCTACTTTCTATTATTTGATTCACAGGGGCCAGGCTGCTATTAATCCGTGCTTAACACCTAACCCACGAATGCACAAATAAAAATTAAGTTAGATTATTTGGTTTATAATATAAACTACTTTATACTTGCAAAACATATATAAATTTAGTTATGGAAACGAATAAATTATCGCCCGAAAAAAGCTTGGAACTAATTACCCAAGTAATTAATGAAGCACGCACAAAAGTGGAAGAAAATGGATTTATTTATATGTTTTGGGGTGCATTAATCGCTATTGCTGCACTTAGCCAATTTGTATTGCTTACCTACGAATACTACCACATTCATTATTATCCGTATTTTTTAATGCCCATTGGCGGCATATTTACAGGCTATTATTTTTCAAAAAAGGGAAAAACACCGCAGAATCAAATCAGTAAAATTATCTCGATAGGTTGGATGGTACTATCCGTTAACATGATGATTTTAGGCTTTGTGTTTGCCACTACATTAAAGGAACATCTGACACCCATTATTCTTATTTTACAAGGTGTGGGTCTTATTATATCTGGGGGAGCTATAAAAAGCAAACTATTGCTATATGCGGGCATAGCAATTAATATTTCTGGCTTAGTATGTTTTAACTTAGCCTGGATTTACCACCCGTTATTATCAGGAGTTGTAGCTATTATAGCTATTTTTATTCCTGGGCTAATACTTATGATTCAGCATAAAAATCGTTCGAATGTTTAAAAACTTAAATCCTTTATTACATTCTCAGCTTCGCTTAACCATTATTTCTTTTTTAGTAACCAATGGAGCGTCTAACTTTAATGAGCTAAAAGATATAACCAAGGCAACATCGGGCAATATAAGCGTGCAGTTAAAAAAGCTTGAAAAAGCAAATTATATTCTCATAACAAAAGGCTTTGTAAATAACTACCAACATACCTCTATAAAAATAACGAATGCAGGCATAGATGCATTTGAAGAATATGCAAAAGCAATTAAACAATATATAAAATGAGCACACTCCGAAAACATATAAAATCTATCTCGTTCCGTATGTACGGGATAGCAATGCTTTCATTTTTCGTAGTGTATTCTTAAAACAATTTTTTTCACCATTTAGTTTATAATATAAACTAATTTATAAAACAATTTAATTATGATACGACTATTAATTATTTCGCTACTATTTATTTCTTGCAAAGGCAACTCAACACAAATGGCAACTGCCACGGCTGTTAGTTATCAAAAACAACGAGCACACCTGCCATCGGATAGTTTGCTTATGGGCATTCAACAAAAAATTGCGGATGCTTTTGTACTCAGTTTAATGACTAAAAATAATAATGAATTAAACCAGCTGAGCAAAAAACTGGAGCTGATTTATAACCAAAAAAAGCAGCCACTTATCTTGTATTGGCGTGCCTACTTACAATTTTATTCTTCTATTTATTACCTTAAAAAAGGAGATAAAAAAATGGCCGAAAAAGAAGTGGATAAAGGCATTGATTGGTTAACCAATTTAAAAAGCAAAAACTCGGAAGACTATGCGCTTTTGGCTATGCTGCAAGGGTTTGCCATTCAATTTAAAGGTATGAAAGCCATGTTTATTTCGGGCGATATAAAGAAAAATGCGAAACAAGCAATGGCAATAGACCCAACCAATATAAGAGGCTATTATGTGTATGCTAGCAATGATTTTCATACGCCTAAAAAATATGGTGGAGGCACAGAGGCCGAAAAATACTTACTTAAATCCATTGCTTTGCCTGCTCAAAAAATTAAAAACAAATATTTGCCCTCTTGGGGCAAAGAAGAATCGTACGAGCTACTTATAAAAATTTATATTAAACAAGAACAGTGGGATGTAGCCAAAAAGTATTTTCAAGAAGGCATAAAAGCCTATCCTAAAAGCTATACCATTAATCAATTATCCTCAAAACTAATAAGCCAGTAAATTGAAATACTTTTTTTTACTAGGGTTGCTATTATATTCTTTTTTATCGTTTGCTCAGTTAACGCTTAGTGGTAACGTTAAAGATAGAAAAGGCGTGCCTGTTTTTGCCGCAAATGTATATGTTAAGTCGATGCCGCAAAAAGGAACAACTACCGGTTTTGATGGTGAATTTAGTTTAACTATTAATCGTAATCGTTTAAACGACTTATTGATTATTTCATTTATAGGGTACGAAACAATGCAAATAGAGACCTCTACAATTGATTTTTCTAAAAAAATAATCATTGAGCTAAAAGAGGCCTCACAAACATTAGAAGCTATTATTATTACTTCACAAGACCCAATATCAGAACAATTTTCGGTTGTAAAAATGAGCAAAATGGATATTTACCTCAACCCGGTTTCGCAAGGCGACCCATTAAAAGCCATTACTGTTTTACCTGCTTCTACCACAACCAACGAAACGGCTAATGTATCTTTAAGAGGCAGTGCGCCCGATAGGTCAAGGATAATACTAAATGGTGTGCCAATCTATAACCCTGTACGAGCCAGTCAGCTAAATAATCAAGGTTTTTTTAGCTTATTTAATCCTGAAATAATAGAAAAACAATATGTGTATGCCAGTAATCCGCCTTTAACCTATGGCAATACAAGTGCAGGCTTAGTAGAGATTCAAACTATAAAAACGTTGGAGTTAAATCAGTTGCAATTATCGGTAAGCCTGGCAAGTGCGGGGTTGTTTATTTCTCAAAAAATAAAAAAAGAAACTTCGTTTATTCAGGTCTATGGTAATTTTCAATTTTCAGATGCTTTTGTGGGTATTCAAAAAGAAAAATTACCTAATATTAACCATTTTTATACTAAAGATGCAGGTCTAAATTTTTATAGTAAAATAGGGAAAAAAGTATTCTTTAATTCCTATAATTATACCATAGACGAGCAATTTAGTGGGTATAACGAGCAGTTTACCTATAAGGGAGATGTGGTTACTAACAAAAGAAGATTTTTTACTGTAAATAATTTAACCTTTTATTCAGAAAAAGGGGTACTGAGTTTAAACAGCAGCTTTAATAGTTCTAATCAGCATTTTAGCTTTGGCAACATTAAATCTGATCAAAAAATAAACCAAACATATACCTCCTTAAATTACAAATGGCATGTGGCAGACCAGACCGATGTACAAGCCGATGTGCAATTTGGTATTTCGTACGATGCTCAGCATACTAAATTCAATGATAGTATTCCTGTCTATTATTATGCACTATCACCCAATTCCCCCAATTATTTTTCGCAAACGGCTATTCAAAATCATATTATTGAAACCTATTTATACTCCAATTGGGATATGAATGAAAAATTTACCTTTTTATTAGGCATACGAAATAATATTCCTGTTGAAAATCAGAAAAATTATTTGAGTACTCAGTTAGGCATTAAATATCGGCTAAACCCAACGCACTCTTTTTTAATAAGTGGAGGAAAGTATCATAATTATGCAACCCCTAACTTCTTTTTAAAAAACTACCCTTTATTAGCAAGCCATCAATTAGCACTAGATTATACGTATCAAGCAAAAAACACCTTGATAAAAGCCGCTTCTTATTTTAAAAATGAAACAGGCGAGCAGGTCGCTAATGCTTTTTTTACTACTGAAAAAGTAAACACCTATGGGCTAGAATTTTATATAGAGCATACTTTTAAAAAGTATTTTAAAATTTCGTTCGCCAATTCGTTTATCAATCAAGTAATAACCATTAACGATAATAATTATAGCGGCAATAAAGATTTTAATTACTTAATAAAAACCACCTTACAGTATAATAATCCAACGTTATTTTCATTGGCTCTTACTTATTTAGGCTGGCCAGGCACACATTTTACCGAAATAACAGGGGGCACATTCGATCATCAAACAAACTTCTATGAACCTATGTTTTCTTCAACCCTTTTTGATGCCCAGTACGGTGCGTATAACCGTTTTGATATTAATTGGAGTAAGTATATAAAAATGAACAAGCATGCGTTAATTACTTTTATCTCAGTAAATAATATTTTTAACAAAAAAAATGAACGTGATATTTTATTTAATGCCGATTACTCGGCTGCCCATTTTGATAATTTTCAATTAAGAACATTTTATTTTGGCTGTGTATGGCAGTGGAATTATTAACCTGTGCTAGATCTGTAAAAAAAACAAAAAGTTTACTGCCTGTTTATAATGCTTCTGCCTAGTGTAATTTCATCGGTGTATTCAAGCTCGCTGCCAACAGGTACACCACGGGCAATAGCTGTTACTTTTACCCCTAACGCTTTTAGTTTTTTTGTAATATAAAAGGCTGTAGTATCACCTTCCATGGTGGCGGGTAGTGCCAAAATAATTTCTTGCACCAAATCATTTGATGCCGCAACTCGGGCAATTAAAGGCTCAATGGTTAAGTCTGCTGGCCCAATACCATCAATCGGCATAATAACGCCACCCAGTACATGGTACAGCCCAAAAAATTGGCTTGTATTTTCAATCGCCATTACATCACGGGTATCTTCTACCACACAAATAACCGAATTGTCACGTTTATGGCTAGCACAAATAGCGCAGGTGTTACTATCCGAGATATTAAAACAAGATTGGCAATATTGGGTGTTTTCTCGCAAATCTATTAACGACTCACTTAATCCTCTAACATCTTCCTTTTCTTGTTTTAATAAGTGGAGAGCTAACCGTAAGGCGGTTTTTTTGCCTATTCCGGGCAATTTTGCAATTTCCTCTACTGCGTTTTCAATAAGTTTAGAAGGGTAGTCCATGTATTAATGAATTCTTGCATCAATGCCCACTTCACAAATGGCTTGTGCTATGGGGGTTAGAAAATTTCTTGCGCCAACCTTTACGGCACATTTACCTTTATAATGAATTAAAAAAGTGCATTGCTCGGCCTGCTCCTTGCTATGCTTGCACACGCGTATTAAGGTAGCAATCACGTGATCAAAAGAGTTTACATCATCATTAAAAATAATTAATGAGTTGGATTCATTAACTATTTCTTCTACTTCTATCAGTTCTTCTATTTCTGGCAATTGCTGCTCTTGCATGCTATTATTTAATATAATTTTACAAAGATATAGATTATTGACCTATACTTGTTAACTAATTATGACCTTAACAAATAGATAAGATGCACCCAGGATTGGTACTAGGAATTATTGGTGGGTATTTTGGCTTACTCATCCTCATATCCTACTTAACTTCAGGCAAAGGGGATTCCAAAGCCTTTTTTACGGGCAACCGCCAATCACCTTGGTTTGTGGTAGCATTTGGAATGATAGGCGCCTCTCTTTCGGGCGTAACTTTTATTTCAGTTCCTGGCCAAGTAGGTGCATTAATATCGGGTAGCGAACCCATTTATAAAGCCTTTAGTTATTTTCAATTAGTACTAGGTTATTTACTGGGTTATTTTGTAATCGCCAATGTATTAATGCCTATGTATTATAGGCTCAACCTCATTTCAATTTATTCGTTTCTTAACCAGCGATTTGGAATTAAAGCCTATAAAACGGGCTCTATATTCTTTCTTCTTTCTCAATCAATGGGTGCCTCGCTCCGGCTTTTTTTGGTAGTGGGCGTATTACAACTTGCCATTTTTGATGCCTATAATATCCCATTTGTAGTAACTGTTATGTTAACCATACTTTTAATTTGGGCTTATACCTTTAAGGGCGGCATTAAAACCATTGTTTGGACCGATACACTACAAACCTTTTTTATGCTGCTAGCGGTTGGCATTAGCATCTATTACATTGCTGATAAACTTGATTTATCATTTAGTGGTTTTATAGCAACCATTGATGACCACCCCTACTCCAAAATATTTATTTGGGATTGGCAGAGTTCTAAATACTTTTTTAAACAGTTTTTTTCAGGGGCATTTATTGCGATTGTAATGACGGGGCTTGACCAAAATATGATGCAAAAAAACTTAACGTGTAAAAATATTGGCGAAGCCAAAAAGAACATGTACTGGTTTAGTTTTATTCTGGTGCCAGCCAATTTCTTATTTCTAAGCCTTGGCTTGTTATTGTACATGTATGCCGCAAAAATGGGCATTGCCATACCCGAACGCACCGATGACCTCTACCCTATTTTAGCGCTTAACCATTTTTCTCCTTTTATAGGCATTGTATTTCTGCTTGGCATAATCGCTGCTGCTTTTTCTAGTGCAGATTCAGCCTTAACTTCGCTTACAACTGCTTTTTGTGTAGATTTTTTAAAATTGGAAACCCTGCCCGAAAAAGAGCAAAAACGCAAGCGACTTTGGGTTCATATTGGGTTTTCTATCCTTGTGTTTTTTATTATTGTGGGTTTTAGAATAATTAATAACGACAGCGTAATAACCGCTGTTTTTGTAGTTGCGGGTTATACCTACGGCCCTCTACTCGGCATGTTTGCCTTTGGGTTGTTTACCAAAAGAGTAACGGTAGATAATGCCATTCCTTACATTGCTGTAATCTCTCCTATACTTTCGTATTTATTAAGTACCTACTCCGAAGTGTTATTAGGCGGGTATAAGTTTGGGTTCGAATTATTGATTGTAAATGGTTTAATTACGTTTATTGGCCTATGGTTTTTTTCGAAGAAAGAAAACTAACACCAAAGATTTTAGAATGTCATATCGTAGTATAACGGGGATATCTTAGCCATTATCAAAATTCATGCTATGGCTAAGATTCCTCCACTTTGTTGCGGGATGACGTTCATTTCGAAGGTTTGCAATGCTTGATTGAGTAATTACACCTGTTAATCTTGCAAAGAGTTACAATTCCAACTCAATGATGGGATCCCAAAATACATTCTTAAAATTTTGAATTTGGTTATCAATAACCTCAATCCCTTCTTCCTCTAGCCGTACCTGCATTGGGTTTCGAGCATCGAAATGATTTTTGCCTGTAAGTAGGCCAACTCTGTTAACCACCCGATGTGCGGGCACATCAGGAATGATATGTGCAGCGTTCATTGCCCAACCCACCACACGGGCACTGCCTTTGCTACCTAAATAATTGGCAATGGCTCCGTAAGAGGTAACTCTTCCTTTGGGTATCAATTTTGCTACTTGATGTACAGATTCAAAAAAATCTTGCTTGTCCATTTGGTCAATTATATGCCTTTATTTCGCATTATTCACCCTAAAAGTTATTTTATGTTTATAGGTATCTATTTGCCGTGCCTACCGCAGGCGGTAAATACATTTATATAAATACGTATTTAACCTTAGTTATTACTTAGGCTTAAAAACGAGTGTGCTATCGTATTTTTTAAGGAGTAATTTAAGGTATTTATGGTCATACTTTTGAATTATAAATAAAACATAAATATCTTCTATTATGAAAAGGCTTAGTTTAATTATCGCAGTTGTTATCGTATTTGTTGCTAGTTCTTGTGCACCTAGTTATATGTGCCCTACTTATACCAATGTAGATCAAACGCCCATTGCTCCTGCTGAGTTAGCGCAAAACGATTTGTAGAATTTTTGGTTGGAGAATATTACCGCAACTAGCACAAGTGGACACTTGTGCTGTGTATAAAGAATAACGTAACGTATTCCTTTCTCTTTGGCTAAGATTCTCCATAGGAGTCCTTCGTGACCTACGGAATGACTTGTATTACGTAAATTATCTTAATTTTTATCTTTACAGTTTTGATATTCTTTAGAGATGTTTAGAAAAAAATCTCTTTGAGTAGTGGAACTTGCGTCTCTTACTAAAGTGAAGGTAGAATCTTTCTCTGCTATTTGCTTCGCCAAACTTGGGCATCTTTTAAATAACTCTGCCCCAACTTTATCAAAGGGGTAAAGATTTTTATCACTTACTTTATAGGCAATTTCCCATTCTTTCATAAAAACATAATGTACTCTATGTACTAAATGCCCCCATTCACTTCCTATTTTTTTTTGGGTTTCATGTAAATACACGTTAAGGTCTTGTTCTTTAG
>CAZGDC010000092.1:4239-9365 GCA_964524405.1 uncultured Roseivirgaceae bacterium | reverse complement strand
TTACTAATAATTACATCATATTTCCCTTTCGTTTCAAAGAAATTAAAGTCTTGTTTAATCAAATTTATGCTTGTATCCCATTGGCTATCTTTAAAATTTTTGCGAGCATCAATAATTGCTGATTCATCTATTTCAATGGCATCAATGGTGCAATTTCCATCAACTTTTTGAGCAAGCATTAGGCTTAATATTCCAGTACCTGTGCCAATGTCTAAAATGCTTTCTTTGGGATTTATTTTAGCCCAAGCTCCAAGTAATACGCTATCGGTTCCAACCTTCATAGCTGCATTGTTTTGAGCTACCGAAAATTGCTTGAACTGGAATGGTTTATATTGCTTCATTTTAGATAATATTTGACTGCAATTAACTAAAATTGCATTAGAAAGTGGACGACTAGCCCACTGGTTTAACCAAGTATAAAATTAATTACCTATGAGCGTAAAATCTGATTTAGAAATTGCCCAAGAGGCGAAGCTACAGCATATAAATGAAATTGCTGATATATTGAATGTACAAGTGGATGAGCTTGAGCATTACGGAAAATACAAAGCAAAACTACCTCTTTCATTAATAGATGAAAAAAAGGTGAAAGAATCTAATATGATTCTAGTTACTGCCATTACCCCAACTCCTTCTGGCGAAGGTAAAACTACCGTTTCCATTGGTTTAGTAGAAGGCCTCAATAAAATCGGCAAAAAAGCAACTGCCGTTCTACGTGAGCCATCACTGGGGCCTGTTTTTGGTATGAAAGGTGGAGCCGCTGGTGGTGGTTATTCACAAGTGGTTCCTATGGAAGATATCAATCTGCATTTTACGGGAGATTTTTCTGCCATCGAAAAGGCAAATAATTTATTGGCTGCCTTAATTGATAATAATATTCAAAACCCAAAGCATAGCTTAGGAATTGACCCTCGAACGGTTTCTTGGAAACGAGTAATGGATATGAACGATAGAGCTCTTCGTCAAATCGTTTCTGGCTTAGGTGGCAAAACAGGGGGTTTTGTAAGAGAAGCGGGGTTTAATATTACAGCTGCTTCTGAAATTATGGCTATACTTTGTTTGGCTGATAATTTGGCTGACTTGAAAGAAAAAATGGGCAATATTTATATAGGTTCAACCTTTGCAGGCGAACCTGTTTATGCTAGAGATATTAAGGCCAATGGAGCCATGGCAGCACTTCTTAAAGACGCCATTAAACCAAACCTAGTTCAAACCTTAGAAGGTAATCCTGCCATTATTCACGGAGGGCCATTTGCCAATATCGCTCAAGGAACTAACTCGGTTATTGCTACTAAAATGGGCATGTCGTTAAGCGAATATGTGGTTACCGAAGCAGGATTTGGTGCCGATCTTGGTGCTGAAAAATTTCTAGATATAAAATGTGGATATGCCGGTATTTCACCTAAAGCAGTAGTGCTTGTGGCAACCGTTCGTGCCCTTAAATACCATGGTGGTCAAGAACGAAAAAATTTAACTACACCCAATGTAGAAGCACTGAAAAAAGGATTGAGTAACCTAGAAAAACATGTAGAAAATATCAAGCAATTTGGTTTGCCTCCAGTTGTGGCCATCAATAAATTTATTACAGATAGCCAAGAAGAAATAGATGCAATTACCAACGTATGTAAGGCAAACGGAATACAAGTAGCCTTATGCGAAGGATGGGAATTTGGTGGAGAAGGAACTAAGGAGTTGGCTAAAGAAGTAGTAAAAGCCGTAGAGAAAAGCAGTGGAACATACACCCCAATTTATGATTGGAATGATTCTATTGAAGAAAAAGTAATAAAAGTAGCTACTAAAATATACGGGGCTGGCTCGGTAGTATTTAACCCTAAGGCAAAAGCAGATTTAAAAACCATTGCTAAATTAGGATTAGATAAGTTGCCAATTTGTATTGCTAAAACACAAAACTCTTTATCGGATAATACCAAATTATTAGGTCGCCCAGAAGGATTTAAACTTACGGTACGTGAGATTGAAATTGCTGCTGGCGCAGGATTTGTCATCCCTATTACAGGTAGTATGCTTCGTATGCCAGGTTTACCACATGTGCCAGCTGCCGAAGGTATTGATATTGATGAAGACGGAAACATTACAGGACTATCGTAGCTTAGTTGGTAGTTTGGTAGTCCACAGTCCACAGTCCACAGTCTAACATCTTATGTCTAACATCTTATATCTAAAGTCTAACCTCTAATTAGCTATGGCATCAAGCGTTTCTTCTACACAAATTATAAAAATTGGCACACAAGGTCAGGAGCATGTGGCCGACCTTGTGGCGATGGAAGAACCATTAGAAATACGTTTGGGTGTTGGGCTAAAAAACCAACGAGAGCAATTTAGTTTATCCGTTACCATGCGCACCCCTGGCCACGACAAAGAACTGGCATTGGGTTTTCTTTTTACAGAAGGCATTATTTCAAATATTGAAGATGTAAATAGCATTGAATACTGCGAAACAGTTAAGGTAGAAGAAAAAGGAAATGTGGTTAGGGTAGAGCTTTCTCCTCAATTAAAAATTAATAAAAGTAAATTCTTACGGCATTTTTATACAAGTTCAAGCTGTGGAGTTTGCGGTAAATCGTCTATTGAATCCATAAAAGTTTCTATTCCTGATTCTAATGTAAAGTTTGAGAGCGTAGGAGCTGATGTTGTGTGCAGGCTTCCAGCATTATTAAAGAGCGCGCAAAAAGTATTTGAATACACAGGAGGCTTACATGCTTGTGGGCTCTTTAAGCAAGATGGTACGTTGGTTCGAATTAGAGAAGATGTAGGCCGCCATAATGCCGTTGATAAACTAATAGGGTCGTTGCTAATCGAAAAAAAGTTGCCAGCCAGTTCAAAAATACTTGTACTTAGTGGCAGAATTAGTTTTGAACTAGTTCAAAAAGCAGCAAAAGCAGGCATACAGTTTATTGCGGCTATTGGAGCTCCATCCAGTTTAGCGATAGATATGGCAAAAAAACATCACATTACCATGGTAGGTTTCTTAAAAAATAGTAGCTTTAATATCTATTCAGGGGAACAAAGAATAGAAACTAAAAATGGAATTTGTTAACAGAAACAAAGCTTAGCGTACGTTACGCCACCTTTGTAAACGTTGTGGTTAATTTTAAAATATGAAACTCAGAATAAAAGGAAATACCATTCGATTAAGGTTAACTCAAACAGAAGTAGATAACCTTGCTAATGGAGTGGTTGAAGATAAAACGCAATTTCCAACAGGAAATTCATTGGTATATAGAATTAAATCTGGCGTTGCATTTAATGTTGATTTTAAGGAAGGAGTGATTTCTATTTCTGTGGCTGCTAATGAAATTAAATCATGGGCTAGTAGTGATAAAATTGAACTAGCTAATTCTGTAGAATTAGAAAACAAAGAACGGCTTGAAATCTCTATTGAAAAGGATTTTAAATGCTTAACAGATCGACCCAAGGAAGATGAATCGGATATGTATCCAAATCCTTTGGAAAAACACGTAAAATGTTAGAAATATGTCCAAAAATCTAAGCAAATTATCAGGAAGAAAAGGACTAGATAATAATCTGTTTGAGCAATTAGTGCAGTCCTCTAAAGTAGAGGGCACGCCTACAAATGAAAAATTGAAAGATTTAGCCTGGGAGTATTTAATGGGCAATGCCATAACCTATGGAGCTGTCTCATTCTACGATTTTACAAAGCAAGAAAATAAAGGGAAAAAAGCATACATCTGCAACGGGTCTGCTTGTTTAGTAGCAGGTACACAAAACAAAGTTGCAGAAAAATTAGTCACCCAATTTGCAAAAGAAGAAATTGGTGAAATGTGCTGTATGGGGCGTTGCCACGAAAACAGTGCTTTTAATGTAAAAGGGCATAATTATTCAGGTAATGCCATACATAACCTTGAAGCTATCTTGGCATCAGAGGTTAATGGGCTAGAAAAATATAATGTTGGCGCAAATGTGAATAACAAAGTGCTTACGGGTATGCCCTTAGATGCCCAAAGCTTTAAAGAGCTTTTTAATAAGGCCAATAAAATGGGTTTTGAAAAGGTGTTAGATGAAATTAAGATAGCCAATGTTAGAGGCAGAGGAGGAGCAGGTTTTCCGATGGGCTTTAAGTGGGATTCGTGCAAAAACACCCCCAGCGATCAAAAATTTATTGTTTGCAATGCAGATGAAGGCGACCCTGGTGCATACTCGGATAGGTATTTACTAGAAATACAGCCGTTTTCCGTATTGTTCGGAATGATGATGGCCGGCTTTGTAGCGGGCGCAGATAGAGGCGTTATTTACCTACGTGCCGAATACCCCGAAGCCATTAAAATAGCACAACAAGCTATTGATGCTTTAACCGAAATTGGTATGAATGGAACCTCTATTGGTGGTTCTACATTTGACTTCACATTTAAAATTATTGAAGGAGCAGGCGCCTATGTTTGTGGCGAAGAAACCGCATTGCTCTCCTCCATTGAAGGTCAACGACCCGAAGTACGAGTGCGCCCACCATACCCAACACAAGAAGGGCTCTTTGGAAAACCAACCATCGTAAATAATGTAGAAACACTAGCTGCCGTGCCGTGGATATTAAAAAATGGGGGAGAAGCTTACGCAGAGTTGGGCACTGATAAATCTACGGGCACCAAACTGGTTTGTTTAGATTCCTTTTTTAATACCCCTGGAATGTACGAAATTGAAATGGGCACCTCTCTAAAAATTATTATCGAAGATTTTGGTGGAGGATTCAAATTACCCGTAAAAGCACTACATATTGGAGGGCCACTTGGCGGAATTGTGCCTGTACATAAAATTAATAGTCTTACCCTCGATTTTGAAAGTTTTGAACATGAAGGATTTTTATTAGGACATGCCAGTATTGTATCTATCCCACAAGAATTTTCAATGCTAAAATACATCGAGCATTTATTCGAGTTTACCGCAGTAGAATCATGCGGAAAATGTTTTCCTTGCAGTATAGGGTCGGTACGTGGCAAAGAAATGTTTGTTAATGCACAAAAAGGAGAACCAATTAATCAAAAATTATTAGACGATTTGTTAGAAACGATGGAAATTGGTTCGCTTTGTGCATTAGGTGGCGGTTTACCCCTAGGAGTAAAAAATGCTTTGCAGTATTTTAAAGAGGAGAT
>CAZGDC010000092.1:0-4139 GCA_964524405.1 uncultured Roseivirgaceae bacterium | reverse complement strand
GGCGATGTAATATCATCAACTAGCTTGCTCGTTAAGGATAGAGAACTGTTAGGACAACGTTTAAAAGCATTATTAGAAGAGCTAAAAAATACATTCGATGTTTTTGGGCGAGTAATAAAAGGCGATTATTTAGAACTAGTTATACCAAAACCTCAACATGCACTTAGAGTAGCTTTAGCCATAAAAAGTTTTGTTAAGTCTTTACCATTAAATTTTACACTGTATAAAAAAAATAGCAAGGTGCAATTATTTAAAACATACGGAATTCGACTCGCCATTGGATATGGTGAATTGGAGCGGTTTGACCCCCAAAAAGGAATTATAGATGGTGAAGCCATCTACCTTTCTGGAAGATTAATTAATGATGCATCAACATACGGAAAGGATAGAATGGTAATAAAAAACACCTTGTACTTTGTATCCAAAGACGATACATTAAATGAAAAATTTGATACCGTATTTACTTTATTAGATGTGTTAATAAGCAAGGCAACACCGAGGCAAAGCGAAGTGCTTTATTTAAAACTACTTTATAATAATGAAACTACAATTGCTGCTAAATTAAATATAGGCCAATCAGTAGTAAATCAACATTCAACAAGTTTAGGTTGGAATAGCATAGAAAAGGCTGTAAATTATTTTAATAAAACCATTACCAACAGCTAAATGGGAATTATGCAATTTTTGCTCCTGCAATTTATAGCACATCTGTTTATAGATTTCTTTTTGCAAACAAATAAACAAGCGAAGGATAAAAATAAATTAGGCTTTAAAAGCGCCTTTTTAAAATGGCACGCACTCCTTATGTTTATACTATCATGGGGGCTATCATTTCAACTAAATTTTATGTATGGGGCATTTATAATAGCCGCCACACATTATGGTATAAATGGATTTAAAAAGCATATAAACAACCATATCAAGTTAGGAAAGTATTCGTTTTTTATTGACCAAACCTTACATCTTATAGTACTCATTTCTGTGGTTGTTCTCTTTAATAAATACGTTGGAATTAAACCCATACTTGAGGTAAGAATAAACCTAACCCACCTTTTAATGTTTACAGGATATTTAATTTGTTTAAAACCTGCCAATATTTTTATTAAGCAATTTTTTAAAGCTTTTGAAGTAAATTTGTTAGAAAATAATGATTTACCCAATGCAGGAAAGCTAATAGGCGTATTAGAACGAATTTTAGTACTTACGCTCATTATTAAATCAATTTCAAGCAGTAGGGTTTCTAATTGCAGCAAAATCAGTTTTACGATACAAAGCCGATGATACATTAAAAACAGAATATGTACTTATCGGAACCATGTTAAGTTTTGGTATTGCTTTAATGCTCGGTGTAATAATTAATCAGTTATCTAATAGTATCATTTTTTAAGCATAATTTATGAGTAGCCAACAATCAAAAATAGCATACATAAATAATGAACCTTTTGAGGTACAAGGAGACGAAACGATTCTTAATTATCTTAAAAGACATTTAGGCGATGACCCTGTGCCCACCTTATGCGATGCCCCTAACCTAAAACCGTATGGCTCGTGCCGAGTTTGCAGCGTGGAGGTGGCACTTGAGCAAGATGGGCCAGCCAAAGTGCAGGCATCTTGCCATACACCCGTAATGGGCGATAGCTATATTTATACGCATACCAATAAAATGGAGAGGCTCCGAAAAAATATTATTGAGCTCGTTTTAACAGACTATCCGGCAGATAAGTTTGAGCGAGACAACCCAAATACCAATGAGCTAAAAAAAGTAGCACTCGATTTAAATATAACCCCTAATGATGTTCGTTATACCGTTGGCAAAAACCATTTAGATAGAGGCGTGGATGTTGACCACCCCTATATGCGGTCAGATTTAGCCGCTTGCATCAATTGCTACCGTTGCATCCGTGCCTGCGATGAAGTGCAAGGAGAAATGGTGCTAACCATGGTGGGTCGTGGTTTCGATAACACGGTTGTAATGGGGATGAATGAAGGATTTAAAGATTCCGACTGTGTCAGCTGTGGTGCTTGTAGCCAAGCATGCCCAACGGGAGCCATTTCAGATGTTTTTAACTCTAAAACCAATGAAGCAGTAGAAACCACCCGCACTATATGTACCTATTGTGGGGTGGGTTGCAACCTAGAGGTTGCCGTTAAAAATAAGGAAATTGTAAGCATTACAGCACCCTACGATGCCGAAGTAAACCAAGGACATACTTGTTTAAAAGGAAGATATGCCTTTCAATTCTACAATCATAAAGAGCGATTGCGCTCACCTATGCTTCGCAAAAATGGAACACTTGAAAACGTGAGCTGGAACGAAGCCTACCGTTTTATTGTGGATAAATTAAAAAGCATAAAAGCTAATCATGGGCCACATGCTATTGCAGGAATTGCCTCTGCTCGAACAACAAACGAGGAAAATTACCTTATGCAAAAATTTATAAGAGCAGTAATAGGTACTAATAATATAGATGGATGTGCCCGTGTTTGCCATTCGCCCACCGCTTTGGGTATGCAACGTGCCTTTGGTACCGGAGCAGCCACCAATTCCATTATTGATTTAAAATACACCAATTGTATGTTGGTAATTGGAGCTAATCCAACAATAGCCCACCCAGTAACAGGCGTAAAGCTAAAGCAAGCTGCAATGAAAGGCACTACCCTAATTGTGGTGGATCCACGCGTAACCG
Organism: uncultured Roseivirgaceae bacterium; assembly: GCA_964524405.1. Lineage (GTDB taxonomy): Bacteria > Bacteroidota > Bacteroidia > Cytophagales > Cyclobacteriaceae > JAKISE01. Next base: position 1,452 of record CAZGDC010000092.1, on the reverse strand, counting down.
ACCTTGCGCGTTATGCTAATTTTCATTTACAGCTAAAACCAGGGACTAACGTGGCACTGCTTAATATGATGTTGCATTACATTATTAAAGAAAATGTGCAAGATGATGCATTTATTGATAACCGAACCGAAGGCTTTGAAGATTTTAAGCAACAAATAGTAGCCCTTAACATGGATGAGATGGCAGCGATTACTGGAGTTGATAAAAATTTGGTAAAAAATGCAGCAATAGCCTATGCAACATCTAAAAATGCCATGTCGTTTCATGGGTTAGGGGTAACCGAACACTCACAGGGTACATTTACAGTGCAATTAATTGCCGACTTAGCTTTAATAACAGGTAATATTGGCCGTAGAGGTGTGGGAGTTAATCCATTGCGTGGGCAAAATAATGTGCAAGGATTAGCAGATATGGGAGTTCAACCCCACCAAGGAGCAGGCTATATGGATATTACATTGCCCGAAAATCAACGCCTATACTCCGATTTTTATAAGGCGGATATTCCGAATAAAATGGGATTAAAAATACCGGAAATGTTTGATGCCGCCATTGAAGGCTCCCTCAAATGCATGTGGATTATTGGGGAAGATGTAGTGCAAACAGACCCCAACACAACCAAGGTAAAAAAAGCACTTAACGCTCTTGATTTATTTGTGGTGCAAGAGCTTTTTATGACCGAAACAGCTATGTTGGCAGATGTAGTGCTGCCAGGCGCTTCATTCTTAGAAAAGTCGGGCACCTTTACCAATGGCGAACGAAGAGTACAACGAGTAAATGCAGTAGTTTCTCCCATTGAAGGCACTAAACCAGACGGTCAAATTATTATTGATGTGATGAACCGCATGGGCTATGCCCAACCTGATTACGATGCTAAAACTATGTTGGAAGAAATTTCTCAAATTGTGCCATTTTTTAAAGGAATTACTTGGGAAAGACTTGGTATTAATGGATTGCAATGGCCAGTAGCAGAAGATGGCACCGATACCGAAATTATTCATTTAGATGAATTTAAAAGAGGAAAGGGAAAGTTTAGCTATTTTGATTGGGTAGAAACGAAAGAAATTAGCGACCACAGTGATAAATATCCTTATATTATTACCACCAACAGAGAGCTAGAACATTATAATTGTGGTGCCATGACCCGAAGAACTGGGAATGTAAAAATTTTAACTGAAGATGTACTCTTAATGAACAAACAAGATGCACAAGATAACGACATTAAAGAGGGCGATTTAGTTTGTGTAACCTCTCCTCGTGGTAAGGTAGATATTAAAGCAAAAATTACCGACCAAGTAAAGCCTGGGGTAATGAGCACTACCTTTCATTTTCCTGAAATTATGGTAAATTTGATTACCAGCGATGTGTACGATTCAGAAGCAAAATGCCCTGAATATAAAGTGGTTTCGGTTAATATTCGTAAATCAAAAGGAAAATTTGCCGTTGCAGAATAAT
>CAZGDC010000091.1:7073-9394 GCA_964524405.1 uncultured Roseivirgaceae bacterium | reverse complement strand
TTAGCTCACTACAGGTTTTGTATAGATGCTTATCCATTCTTCTGCATCCTCAGTATTTGCAAAAATTTTTGCTGGAATATCGTGTTGTTTACGAATATTTATTACCAGTTCATTGCTTAAATAGGTATTAATAATATCATCGGAAATAACAAAAACTTTGCATTTTAAACCTTGTGATTTTAAGGTGGGGAAGTATTCTGTATTAAGAAAATCAAATGTATTTTTAAATGATCCGAATAGTTTCCTAAAGTCAAAAATAGTACTCAATACAGGATGCGTTTCACTAAATACAAGCACCGCCTTTAATTGCGCTAATAATAATTCTTTTCTGGCAAGCCCATCCTCTACAAAAGTAACATTCTGACTTTTAGCGTCATATTTAATAGTCGATATTTTGTCTTCGTATATAATCAAGGGTTTTCTTTTTTTAATTTGCTTTTTTATCTGAAAAGTGTAAGAATGCATTAAATATTAAATGATACACTACAAAAGTATATCGAATTATTTTTTAAAACCTCACACAATTTTGTCAATTTTCAACAAAGATTAATGCGCCCAAATAGCAGATTTGGTAACAGAAAATAGCAGAAATGATATAATTAGGTATTAGTTCTAATAGTTAAGCAAAAAATAATAAATACCCTTTTAGATTAAAATAAAAATTATTTAAAATTGTATTTTTCGCAGGATAGCATTGCTAATAATGGTTAAATTTTTGTACTTCGTTAATAAACGTATTACATTTAACAATAATTAGTTTAACCCAATAAAAAGATACTCAAAATGTTAGATACTACTAACGATACTACTAACGATAAAATACATATAGTAGTGGCTGACGATCATACCATTTTAGCAGATGGAGTTGTTCAAATATTGGGCGCTATACCTAAATTTCATATTGTAGGTACGGCAATTAATGGGCAAGAAGCAATCGACATTGTAAAAAAGACGAGAGTTGATATTATTATAATGGACATTAATATGCCCATTATGGATGGCATAGACGCTACCGAAATAATATCTGAAAATTATGAAGAAACCAAAGTGTTAATAATGTCGATGTATAACAAACTGGGCTATATTCAAAATGCAATTAAAGCGGGAGCAAGTGGCTATATTTTAAAAAATACATCGCCAGATGAGCTCGAAAAGGCTATTAATAGCGTTTTAGAAGGGGGTAGCTATTTCTCTCAAGATGTTTCAAATCTAATGGCGTTAAGCATGCGTGGCATTACCGAAAAAGAAGTATCTGTAAAATTGTCTCGCCACGAAAAATCATTACTTAAATTACTAAGTGAAGGGAAGACCTCTGAAGAAATAGCTGCAAATATGAAAATAAGCGTACATACCATAAGCTCTTACCGTAGAAATTTATTAATTAAGTTTAATGCTAAAAATGTAACTCAATTGATTGCACTTGCCATTAAAAGTGGGTTTGTAATCTAAAATCTCCCTCTCTCTTATAGTTGCACTATTTTAAGATATTTTATTTCCTTCAGGAAATATTTTATACCGATTAAGATACTGTTTTTTCCACCTTAAAAATAGCATTTCTGCTATTATAAAATAGTACCTCTGCTATTATACCCATCTTTAAAATAGTTTTAATTTAATTATTTCTGGTAGTATTTTATTAAAATGCGTGCGCTAGCATTGCAGTTAAATAAGTAACCTGCCTTAGTTTGGTTTAAAGGCTACTATTTAACAATTGTATTAACTTATATTAACAAATAAAAACAAAAATTATGAAAATTGTAAAAGCATTAAAAATCGCATTTGTATTAACGGTACTTGTTATTTCTACGAGCTGCAACCCAGAAGAAATTAACCCAAAAGAAGGAAGAGGTGATTCGCAAATTGAAATAACTGTTGTAAATGATTAATCATTATAAAATATAATTATGAAAATCATAAAAGGAGTAAAATACGTTTTGGCATTTAGTCTATTTGTTGTTCTAACAAGCTTTAAGCCTGTAGATAAATTTGCTAACTTAGTAGGTGGAGAATCGCAGATTGAGATAAGCGTTATAAATGATTAAGTAAACTAACCTTCATTTTTTTAATTTATAGATATATTTACTGTCTATGAGGTTATTTTTATTAAGTTTTTTTATAGGAGTTTGCCTAACTGGATATGCTCAAAATAAGGATGGCTTAAAAATAACGGAATGGGAGAAGGCAGAAGCCATTCGGCAGGAAGGACACGGTTTTTTTAATCAGAAAAAGTATGTGCAAGCACTGCAAAAATACAAGGAGTCGCTGAATGCATTTATTATAATTGCGGACTCCTCACGCATGGCTAAATGTTATAATAATAT
>CAZGDC010000091.1:2862-6973 GCA_964524405.1 uncultured Roseivirgaceae bacterium | reverse complement strand
TTACTGGTATTTAGCATTTGCCATAGCCATAACGCTATTGTTTATTATCACCATTTCATTTTTTATACAAAATAGAAAGTACCAACAAGCACTTAAAGAACGGGAGCTAGAAAGGCTTAAGAAAGCCCAAGAAATTAAAGAGCTTAATGCCATGATGCAAGGCCAGGAAGAGGAGCGAAACCGAATAGCCATAGATTTACACGATAGGTTAGGGGCTAGGTTAGGGGCCATACAATTATTAGCACTTAAAAAGGGTCAAAAAAATTTAGCCATAAGCGAAATGGTAGAAGCGGCTATTAAAGAAACAAGAGAGATCTCTCATAATTTATCTACCGATATGCTTACACGGTATGGGTTACAAAATGCGATTGGTGATTTTGTGCGTACCATTAATGAAAGCAATGCCATTGAAGGAGATTTTACAACCACTAACTTAGAGGAACGCTTGCCTAAGCAATACGAAAAAGCGATTTTTCATATTGTGCTAGAACTGGTAAATAATACCATTAAGCATGCGAATGCCTCTTTCTTTTTTATTCAAATTACCCGTTATAAAAACGATATTGATTTAATATATGAAGATGATGGCATCGGGTTTGATGTAAAAAAAACATCGTTTTCGGGTATGGGTATGCAAAACTTAAAATCTCGCGTAGCATCTATTAAAGGAGAAATTAATTTTTACTCTATTCTTGGAGAAGGAATTCAGGTAGTAATGAGTGCTTCTTTAAATGATGGTAAGGATAAGTGAGTCGTTTGTAATGGCTTAATTGGTTGATAAAATGAGATTTTCTTTTGTTGCTAACCGATTTGATTTCGTTGCAAATATCCCAAATTATGATTTTGATAAAATACTACCCCCCAATACTACTCATAGATTCTGAAATAGCTTCCACTTGATTGGCTTCGGCTATATGTCCATCTTTAAATTTTTTATTATAGCCTGCTTTAATGGCCTCGCAAATTAGTTGATCTGATGAGCCATCATTTAGCATTCGTTTTATATCTAATACGCCACTATCGTAGAGGCAGTTTTTCATGTGGCCAGTAGCAGTTACTCGTATGCGATTGCAAGAGCTGCAAAACGTACGCGTATGCGCAGCAATTATGCCTACTTTACCTTTATGCCCTTTAATTGTATATTCTTGTGCGGTGGTGCCATTGCCAAAAGGAAGGGGCGTTAGTTGTGGTAAATTGGATTCCAGTAAATGGAGTATTTTACGATGATTATAACCAATCGTATTTCTAGCTCCTGTGCCATTAAATGGCATTTCTTCAATATATCGAATGGTAACATTATCGTGTTTAGTGAGCGAGGCCATGGGTATAATGTCTTCCGTATTTTTGCCTTCCATTACCACCATATTTACACTAAGTTTAATGTCGGTATCTAAAACGGCAGCATAGGTTTCCATGGCTTGGTCAAAGAAATCTCTGCGGGTAATGCTATTAAATTTTTCTTTATTGAGTGTATCTAAGCTTAAATTTATAGAGGTAATGCCTATTTCTTTTAAAAAGGGGATATGCTTACTTGCGATCGATCCATTGGTGGTAATGGCAATTTTATCTAACCCATTAATTTTAGTAAGGCGTTTTAAAAAACCGTAAAAATTTTTACGAACAAATGGCTCGCCACCTGTTAATCTAATTTTATTAACACCTAGCTGTACAAAAATACGCGTGAGCCTCAACATTTCTTCGTACGAAAGTAAATTGTGGCGAGGTACATAATTAATGCCTTCGGCAGGCATGCAATAGAAACATCGCAAATTACAGCGATCGGTAACTGCTAACCGCAAGTATTCAAGTGGGCGTCCAAAACTATCGGTTAAAAATGAGCTCATAGTGCAAAGTTAAATTATCAACAGGCAAGTATTACGACTGCATCATCGAAAGCCTAATTTTTGTAAGCCTGTTTTTGGTATCCAATGGAAATTCAGCCTTCATCATCCAATCGTAATAAGAGGATTCTTTTTTGAAAACATCCGTAACGAGTTTGCCTTTATGTTTACCGAAATTGAATACAATTTCATTGTCTTTATTATAAGCTAACCGCCCCGCTAAATCAACCACATTATTAAATGTTAATTGGTGGAGGGTATCCATATTGTTTTCAATTACTCCAATTTTTTTGCCTAAATTATTAGTAACTTCTTGGCCATTATATTTTTCTATTTGCGCTTCTAGCACATCTAGTGTGGCTAAAGTGTCAGCTTCTGCGCCATGTGCGCCTACTAATTCTTTATTGCAATAAAATTTGTATGCAGCAGAAAGCGTTCTTTTCTCCATCATATGAAAAATACGTTGAGCATCAATCATTTTACGATTGGTTACGTCAAAATCAACTCCTGCTCTTAAAAACTCTTCGGCCAATATGGGCACATCAAATTTTATGGAGTTAAATCCGCCTAAATCGCAACCTTCAATCCATTTAGCTAAATTTTTAGCTTGTGATTTAAACGTAGGAGCATCTTTAATATCTTCATTATAAATGCCATGTATTAAACTTGTTTCAATAGGTATAGGCATTTCTGGATTTATGCGCATTGTTTTAATTTCCTTTTCTCCGTTAAGGTTAACTTTAACAAACGAAAATTCTACTATGCGATCGTTGGCGATGGAGGTGCCAGTGGTTTCTAAATCGAAAATTACCAACGGATTTTTTAAATGTAACGACATGTTTTTAAGAGAAAAGAGATTTAAAATCGAGCCCGCCAAAATTGCCAGAGCTCATTAATAATAGATTTGTATTTTCTTGATTAAGTTTTACTAACTCAGATTTAAGTTCCTTACTTGAATTAACTATAATTAATCCAGGTTTACCAAAAGCAGTTTCAATATCAGTATTGGTTATGGGCTCAAGGTTTTTAATAGCAATTGCCTTAGGGTCAATAAATACAATGGCTGTCTCGCACTTATCTAAGGTTTTGTTATAATGAGGAAGAAAGTTTTTATTAAGGCTGCTATAGGTATGCAATTCAAGAACACCAGTAAGTGACTTTGAATTATCTTGTGCTTTTACTGCTTCGGTAGTGGCTTTTACTTTAGAGGGTGCGTGTGCATAATCTCGGTAAGCAGTAAAGTTATTTTTTTTGATTAGTACATCTAAGCGCAGCGATGGTAATTCAAATGATTGAATGGCTTCAAAAAACGCATCTTCATTTATACTTAAACGGGCCAATACTTCTTTAGCGGCAGCCATATTTGATATGTTATGTTTTCCAAACACCTTAATTTTTACTTCTCCTTGAGAGGTTTTTAGATACGTAATGCCATTTTTAATGCTATGTTCTAAGGTATTAAACGGTAAGTAATTAATGTCTAACCCTTCTATTACTCCAAGTTCTTTTGCTTTTTTGTCTTCCTCATTATAAACAAGCGAGCCTGCTTTTGGAGTAGAAACAACAAACTTTCTAAACTGCTCATCATAATCATCTTCGGTTTTAAACACATTAATATGATCCCAAGCAATGCCACTAATTACACCTATATGATGTTGGTAACGTAAAAATTTAGGAGTAGGGTCAATTCTGGATGATAGGTATTCATCTCCTTCAATTATAATAATAGGAGCATCAGAAAGTTTTACCCTGTTATCAAAACCAATTACATCTGCACCCACTACAAAATCAAATTTTTTATGATAGAATTTAAGCACGTGCATCATCATAGCCGTAATGGTCGTTTTTCCATGGCTACCTCCAACAACAATGCGCTGCTTGTTTTTTGATTGCTGATAGATAAACTCAGGAAAAGAATAGATAGGAAGCTTTAATTCTTGTGCTTTTAGTAGCTCAGGGTTGTTTAGTTGTGCGTGCATGCCTAGTACAACTAAATCAATAGTATCTGAAATCGCATCGGAGTCCCAACCTGCTTTGGTATTAAAACCCGCATTTTCTAAGGTCGATTTGGCAGGGTTAAAGTATTGGTCATCAGAACCTGTTACATTAAACCCTTGTTGTTTAAGAGCTATGGCTAAAGCGTGCATTACGCTGCCTCCCATGGCAATTAAATGTATATTTTTTAACGATTGCTGCATAGTTTCAAAAATAGAACTACTAATTAACAATTATCAATTATCAATTAATAATTATCAACTAACAATTATCAA
>CAZGDC010000091.1:0-2762 GCA_964524405.1 uncultured Roseivirgaceae bacterium | reverse complement strand
AATTATCAACTAACAATTATCAACTAACAACTAATCTTCTTCAAAAAGTAAATTGTTAAGTAAATTTTGTAATTCTCTTAATGTATTCATATCCTGTTGCCTTTTCGCTAAGGCAATTCCTTTTTCTAAAAGTAGTTCTGCTTTAATTTTTTGATGCGCATTAATAAGTAGTTCACTCATTTGGTAATAAGTAGCTAAATAATTCGGAAATTGACTTAATAAGTGTTCCAAATATGCTTTGGTTTTAGAAATATCCGAGGCCTTATACTCCATGGCTATGGCATACCAATTAAATGGATCTTCGGGCTCTAACTCTAAAAATAACGTGAGATTTTTTAAGCGTTCATTTATCATAAAAAGGGGATATAAAATCAATGCAAATTAACTAACTTCGCCTCACAATTATGTTTAATCAAAAAAATATATATAAATGAAAATTCTGGTATGTATATCACACGTTCCTGATACCACATCAAAAATTGCATTCACCGATGGCGATACAAAATTTGATACTACGGGTGTTCAGTATATCATCGGGCCTTACGATGACTATGCAATTGCAAGAGCAATTGAATTAAAAGAATCAAACGGAGCAGCAGTTACTGTGCTAAATATAGGTGGTGCAGAAACAGAGCCTACTATTCGTAAAGCATTGGCGATTGGGGCAGACGATGCCATAAGAGTAAATGCAGCCCCTACCGATTCGCTATTTGTGGCTGAGCAAATTGCCCATGTGGCGAAGGATGCAGGGTATGATTTAATATTGATGGGTCGCGAGTCAATCGACTATAATGGTGGACAAGTACACGCTATGGTAGGAGAGCTGTTAGGGATTCCTTCCATATCTCCTGTAATGAAATTAGATGTTGATGGAAATAAAGTAACGATGAGTCGTGAAATTGAAGGTGGAAAAGAATTTTTAGAAGCTGATATGCCTTTTGTGGCGGGTTGCCAAGAGCCTATTGCCGAATGGAAAATACCTAATATGCGTGGTATTATGACGGCCAGAACAAAGCCTCTAAATGTGGTAGAACCTGTTGCTAATGAAGCATCGGTTAATTACCAAAAATATGAATTGCCTGCTGCTAAAAGTGGCGTAAAAATGGCTGATTCTGTTGACCAATTGGTTGATATGTTAAAAAATGATGCCAAGGTTTTATAATTTATTTTAAAAATTTTTAGTTATGTCAATTTTAGTAGTAGTAGAATCCTCAGAAGGAACTATAAAAAAAGCATCGCGTGAAGCAGTGAGCTACGCAGCTCAACTAGGAGGCGATGTTGTAGCGTTGGTATTAGGAGATACCTCCGATTTAGCCTCATTAGGAAATAATGGCGCATCAAAAGTTATTCAAGTAACTGGCGAGTTTAAGTCAATTCAAGAATCAGCTTTTGCTGTTTCTGAAATAATGAATGATGTAAGTGCCGATATGTTAATAATGGCGCAATCATCAAAAGCAAGTGCCATAGGTGGCAGAGTGGCTGTAAAACAAGGAGCATCCATGGCATCCAATGTGGTTTCGTTGCCTGATACAAGCAATGGGTTTTCAGTTAAAACAAGCATTTTTTCTGGTAAAGCATTTGCCAATGTAGCCTTAAATAAGGATAAAAAAATTATTGTGGTAAGCAAAAATGCCGTAGAGGTTAAAGAAGATGGAAGTGCAGCTACCGTTGAATCAAGCTCCGTTTCCATTCCAGATTCAGATAAAAACATTACGGTTACAGGTGAAGAAAAGGCTTCGGGCGATATTTTACTAACCGATGCAGATATTGTGGTTTCAGCAGGTAGAGGACTTAAAGGGCCCGAAAACTGGGGAATGATAGAAGATTTAGCAAAAGTATTAGGTGCAGCTACCGCTTGTAGTAAACCTGTTTCGGATATGGATTGGCGACCACATAGTGAGCACGTTGGTCAAACAGGAATTAAGGTTGCTCCCACGTTATACATTGCTGTGGGTATTTCTGGTGCTATCCAACATTTAGCAGGTGTTAACTCTAGTAAAAATATTGTAGTAATTAATACGGATGCAGAAGCTCCGTTTTTTAAAGCGGCTGATTATGGTATTGTAGGAGATGCATTTGAAATAATTCCTAAATTAACCGAAGCCATTAAGGCTTTATAATTATAGTATTTAGTGGATAAAATTAAGTTAGATATTTTAGGGCTTTCGTCTAGCCAGTCACAAAGCGGGTCATTTGCTTTGGTTCTTGGAGAAGAAAAAGGGGAGAGGCGATTGCCCATTATTATAGGCATGTTTGAGGCGCAAGCCATTGCCATCGAAATTGAAAAGATTATTCCTAACAGGCCGATGACGCATGATTTGTTTAAATCGTTTGCGCATCAGTTTGAATTTAATGTAGAAGAAATCATTATTTATGATTTAAAAGAAGGCGTCTTTTTTGCTCGTATTGTTTGTAAAAACGGAAATAAAACAATTGAGATTGATTCTCGCCCATCGGATGCCATTGCCATAGGGTTGCGTTTTGGTGCTACCATTTATACCTATGAAAAAATATTAGATGAAGCAGGCGTTGTATTGTCTGATGAGGAGGAGGAAATTGATATTAAAGAATCGTCTCAAAAGATACAGAAATTTGAACCAAAGCCCCCCAAAGTGGAGAAATCAATAAAAGATTTTTCCATTAAAACGCTTAATAAAATGCTACAAGAATCGCTGGAACAAGAGGATTATGAGCAAGCTGCTAAAATTAGAGATGAGTTGAATAAGCGGAACTAGTGCTAAGTTAAGTGTAAACTGTCAGCC
>CAZGDC010000090.1:0-9525 GCA_964524405.1 uncultured Roseivirgaceae bacterium | reverse complement strand
TGTTGGGTTAACATAAAAATAGTCTTGTCATTTTTCTAGTGTTAAGTTAAGCATACTATATCGCACCAAGTTTTGTTCTTTTTCGTTTTTACTCACGATAAAAAGGTTCAAGTAGCTACGGCTATTATTACTTTTTATCCTATCGTAAAATTTAAAAAACAACTTCAACTTATACGCCATATTATACTTATTAACCTGGCGGACGCATTTTAGGATTATCAAATAAATAAAACGTCATTCCTGCGGAGGCAGGAATCTCTAAATCAAGTTTTTTAAAAGATTAAAATCCTAATTAATATTCGCCACTTTAATAACTTAACACTAGTTGTTATTCTTGCCATGCTCAAGGAAGGAATGAGGGTGTTGATTATTTTATTCAAACTATCCACCAAAACCAAAGATAAACAAACGAAAGTATCATCTTTGTGATGTATGTCAGAAAATCAATCAGTTGAACCTTACGAACCAGATGAGCTTTATGAGCATCATCGCATTATAGCCGACCCCAATCAAAGCTTATTGCGCGTAGATAAGTTTTTAATGGATAAGCTACCCAATGCTACAAGAAACAAAGTACAAGCGGGCATAAAAGAGGGGCACGTTTTGGTAAATGGGAATACGGTAAAGCAAAATCATAAAATACACCCAGGTGATGTAATTACTGTTGAATTACCCGAGCCACCAAGAGATACAGAGCTAACACCCGAAGACATTCCTTTAAATATAGTATTTGAAGATGACTATTTATTAGTAGTGAATAAGCCTACAGGAATGGTTGTGCACCCTGCCTATAATAACTGGAGTGGCACCTTGGTAAATGCCTTGGTGTGGCATTTTAATCATTTGCCAGAAATGAAAGGCAACGAAGGCCGCCCTGGGTTGGTGCACCGAATTGATAAAGATACTTCGGGGCTATTAGTAATTGCCAAAACCGAAAAGGCAATGAGTGGGTTGGCCAAACAGTTTTTTGATCACAGCATAGAACGCACGTATTATGCCGTGGTTTGGGGAGAGCCCAAGGAGGAAGAAGGAACCATTGATGTAAATTTAGGCCGAAGCCTAAAAGACCGAAGAATAACGGCTGCCTTTCCAGAGGGAGACTTTGGAAGAACAGCTATTACACATTATAAAGTACTTCAAAATTTACGGTACGTTTCGTTGGTAAAGTGTAATTTAGAAACAGGTCGTACACACCAAATAAGAGCACATTTAAAGCATCTGGGGCATCCTTTATTTAATGATGCCACTTATGGTGGCAGTCGTATTGTAAAAGGCACACAGTTTACAAAATACAAAGCCTTTATTCATAATTGCTTTAAAGTAATGCCTCGGCAAGCCCTCCACGCTAAATCGTTAGGGTTTATTCATCCAGTTACTAAAGAAAAAATGCAGTTTGATTCTGAATTACCCGAAGATTTTATAGCGTTGCTAGAAAAGTGGGAGAGCTATGTGCAACATCATTAAACTGTTTAACACCATTTTTACAAAGAAGAGAATCTGTTAAATACATAAATTGGGCTTGTTCTAATTAAAACAAATCTTAGATTTGAAATTGATGTGGACTCAAATTAAATACATATTATTTATAACCATTGGCTTAGCGTGTTTTCGCAATCAACTTTTTGCGCAAGCCTCTGTGCAAAACAAATCCTATTCCCCTTTACAAATTGATGAAACAAGTTTTGAAGCAGTCTTTCATCAACCCTTTTTGGCATTAAAAATAGCCAAATCAACACTAGAAGATTCCATTGCCGCCAGTCGATTAGATAAAATCGGCTATTTAGCCATTGCACAATCTCGCTTTAGTCCATCCCAAATAGATATTAACCAACGTACGGGTTATTGGATGCTATCGTACCCAGTAGCTATAAAATACGGACTTATCGTTAACACGATTATTGATGAGCGAAAGAATTTAGCGAAATCAACCAAAGCGGCCTACTTATATTGGCTAGATTTAGTGCAGGTTTACAAAAATGAATCAATAGCAGATTTAGCCTTTGTAGAAAGTGCGATAACTATTTCAAAAATGCGAATAGACTCGCTAAATAATGCTCCTTATTGGGGCATTATTAGTGCTAAAAACGAGCAACTTAAACAACTTAAAAAAATATACAAGGAGTCTAATTACAAAGATCCTAATAGTAAATCCGTTGTGTCTAAAGTATCTACCGTTTGGGTACGTTCTTCTGCCCCTATTTCATTTGCCGCTATCCATCATTTTACACAAATGCCTACCGTAGAACTATCCCGATTAAACCCTCAATGGATTAATAACAGGTATAACCCCACTTATGGCGCACTTAAATTACCCCTAAAGTATCAAACAAGTTTTGAGGAGGATAAGGATGCAATGGAACAAAAAACCCGAAATGACAAACTTTTAATGCTGGCTGAAAACACAAAAAGACTCAAGCATTTAAAAGGAAACATTCCTGATTTAAACCGATATAAACCCATTAGATATAAAGTAAAAATGGGAGATAATTTAGGAAGGATTGCACAACGCCACCATGTTAAAATATCGAGTATTCGAGCCTGGAACGAGTTAAAGAGCGACCGTATTTATGCGGGTCAAAAATTAACTATTTATGTACCAACGAACCAAAAAGTAGCCTTAGCAAAAAAAGTACCAGAAAAAGTTAAAAAAGTTGCTATTAAAGAAGGAAAATACCAAGCATACACCGTAAAAACAGGAGATACGCTGTGGGGTATTTCTCAACTATTTGAGCGTATAAATGCCGACATGATAATGGAAGATAATGGAATAGATGAAAATATTTCGCCTGGGCAAGTGCTAAAAATTAGAACAATAGAATGAGCCAAAGAAGTCCTTTACATTCGTTATTATTTTTAATGATAGTTGGCTTACTGGCTATGATAACAATGTGGGCGTTTCCGAAAAATGGCATTAAAATAACCAATGCTATTACGCTCGAGTACCAATCATTAGATACTTTTTGGGGAAGTGCTGATGCCTCACAAATTATATCTTTAGAAGATTCTCTTTTTAATAGTGTGGGCATAGATACCGTTGCGTTAAGAGATAGCCTTAATCGAATTGCAATAATTAAACACGAACGTGTAACACGTATTCAACATCCCGATTCCTCTGTAAATAGTTTGCAATTATTTTATGAGTCGCTTATTAAACTAAAAGCAAAAGGAGGCAAAGTGCGCGTGCTACATTATGGCGATTCGCAGATTGAAGCTGACCGAATGACGCGCTACATTCGTAATGAATTGCAAAAAGAATATGGAGGAACAGGCCCAGGATTTGCATCCGCTTTTCAAGTAATTAGAACAGGTGCAATACGGCAAGACCAGTCTGGTAATTGGTTGCGTTTTACAGCCAATGGCAAAAAAGACACCACCATTCTTCACCGTAACTATGGGCTATTGGCCAGTTTTTCAAGGTTTTGCCCTCCTACGGATTCTATCCAAAACACAGATACTCTCTCGGCTTGGTTAGAAATAAAACCTGCCAGTTATGGGTTTTATCGAGTACGTAAATTTTCGCAAATGAGTATGCTGCTTGGTGGCAATACCGAGCCAGTAGCCATATCCATTTTTGTTGATAGTACGGTAATTTATACCGAAGTATTGCCAGCCAATACATTTAACCAAAAAATTAAGGTTAAATTTAAACCAACCCCGGGTGTGATAAAAATCAACTTTAAAGGGTTGGATAGCCCCAATGTATATGCGTTATCATTCGAAAGTGGCAGTGGAGTTATTGTAGATAATATTCCATTACGAGGAGCATCGGGTACTTTGTTCAGGAGAATTAGTAGTACGCAATTAGTAAAACAATATACGGCAGAACCCATCCGCTTCGTAATTCTTCAATTTGGAGGCAATTCCGTACCTTATATTGATACGAAAGAACGGGCCAAAAAATTTGGCAATTATTTAAAATCAAATATTCGGTATTTAAAATCCATGTTGCCCAAAGCAAGCTTTTTGCTCATTGGTCCATCTGATATGGCTACTAAAGTAAAGGGCGATTTTGTTACCTATCCAATGCTCGAAACCATTCGCGATGAGGTGCAGAAAGCGGCTTTTGCACAAGGAGTTGCTTACTTTGATATGTATGAAGTAATGGGCGGAAAAAACTCTATGGAAGACTGGGTTACAGCAGATCCTCCTTTAGCCGGGGGTGATTATGTTCATTTTACTACCAAAGGTGCTCATAAAATGAGTGTGCTATTTTATGAGGCACTATTAAAAGACTTTGATAAATACCGTGAGCTTGTTAATGAGATTCCCCAAACTGATTCATTAAGAAATGAAGATTAGATTAGCCCTATTAATTTTTAGTTTACTTCTCATTTTTCAAAACGGGAGCTCGCAAAATTTAGATTATAATAAAACCTATCCTTTTTTATTGTTGGATAAAAATAAGTTATCGTTTTATGGAGATACCACGCAGTTTAACCGGGTGTTTCAAAAGCTTGATAGTTTAGTGTTTTTAGGAGAAGGCAACCTTTCTATTTTGCATATTGGAGGTTCGCATGTGCAGGGCGGCACATTGCAGCGCACCATGCGATCAAAATTTGATAACCTAATGCCAAGTATGGCGGGGGAACGAGGGTTTTTCTTTCCTTATAAAATGGCGCATTCTAATATGCCATCTGATTATCATATAGAATATACGGGTGTATGGAAGGGGTGTAGAAACGCAAAAAAATCAAATGGGTGTATATGGGGAATATCGGGCTATAATGCTACTACCAAAGATAGCACAGCGCAAATAAAGCTTTATATGAGCGATTTGGAAAAGCAAAACTATCGTTTTAACCGAGTAAGAATTTTTTATCAAATGGATAATGACTCCTATCATATTAGGCTAGATTCTATGTATGGAGAGGTCGTTTCAAAAAATGACTCCGTTGGGCAGTTTATAGAATACTTTTTTGATAGAAGCTATGACACCTTGCGTTTTGCATTAAATAAAATGGATTCCGCACAAACCCATTTTACCTTGCGAGGCATTCAATATTTAACCGATGAGCCCGGTATTACGTACCATAGCATTGGTGTAAATGGGGCAAGTGTGCCTGCCTATTTACGTTCTTACGATTTTGCTAAAGAAGTAAAATATCTTGCTCCCGATTTAGTTATTTTTGGCATCGGCATTAACGATGCCAATGGGCCAACGAATAGGTTTAGCCAAACCAGTTTCGAAAACCATTACCGAGATTTAATTGCTTGGTTTAAGGCAGCCAACCCCGAGGTGAATTTTATATTTTTAACCAATAACGACAGTTATTACCGTAGGCGATACCCCAATCAAAATGTGTTTAGGGTAGTAAAAGCGATGCAAAATTTGGCCCAAGAAAATAACGCAGCCGTGTGGGATTTGTTTGAAATTATGGGCGGCATAGGCAGTATAAAATTATGGGAGAAAACAGGGTTAGCAAAATCCGACAAAGTCCATTTTACTACTAAAGGCTATCAGTTGCAATCCGAATTATTTTTTGAGGCATTTCAAAAAGCGTATGGGCAATACATAATAAAAACCACCAAATCAGCCAACTTTGATTGAGCAACTGAAAAACATATTGCTTTATGATCCTCAAACGCCTTTGATTTTTACAGGCCTCTATTTTTGGGTGTTTTTTGCAGTTGTTCTTGCGGGCTACTCGTTTATTTATAAAGATAGAGCCGTTCGGAATGCCTATCTATTTGCTGTTAGCTTGTTCTTTTATTATAAAACCAGTGGGTTTTTTGTGTCTATCCTATTGGTTTCTACCCTTACCGATTTTATAATTGGCAAACGCATTTATGCCAGTAAAATTCAGCTAAATAAAAAGTTATGGCTTTCACTAAGCATTTTTATTAACCTATTTATTCTCGTTTATTTTAAATATGCCTATTTTTTTACCGATGCCTTTAATAATTTATTAGGCACCGATTATACCCCCATTAACCACTTTGCTTATTGGACTAATTCGTTTTTCGACTCTCATTTTAGGGTGGATAAAATACTGCTTCCAATAGGGGTATCATTCTTTACATTTCAAACCATTAGTTATTCGGTAGATGTATTTAGAGGTCTAGTAAAGCCTGTTCGCAACATCTTAGATTTTGGTTTTTATGTTTCCTTTTTTCCGCAATTAGTCGCAGGCCCCATTGTGCGTGCGGCAGATTTTATTCCTCAATTATATAAAAAATACTCCCTTACCAAAGCACAGTTTGGTTTAGCCCTTTTTATGATTTTAAATGGGCTTATAAAAAAATTATTTTTAGCCGATTATATCGCAGTTAATTTTATCGATCGTGTTTTTTCAAACCCATTAAGTTATACAGGGTTTGAAAACCTAATGGCTTTATACGGTTATTCTTTACAAGTGTATGCCGATTTTTCGGGCTATACCGATATAGCCATTGGGTTGGCCCTATTAATGGGCTTTGCCCTGCCCAAAAATTTTAATTCCCCTTATAAAGCAACTAGCACAGGCGATTTTTGGAAACGTTGGCATATTTCACTCTCTAGCTGGTTAAAAGATTACCTCTACATACCCATGGGAGGGAATAGATCCGGTTCGGTTTTTAGCTATGTGAGCTTATTTGTAATTGTGTTTTTCATATCAGTGTTATCGGCAACCATTTGGGTGCCCATTGCAATAGCTGTGGCAATGCTTACGGTTTATTTTATAGGCAAGGTATTGCCTGCTTTTAGAGAATGGGTAAGCACCAATATTAATTTAATGATGACCATGTTATTAGGCGGGCTTTGGCACGGAGCCAGTTGGAATTTTGTGGCATGGGGAGCCCTTAACGGACTTGGCATTGTGGTATTCAAACTATGGAATAAGGTATCGCCTTGGTCGGATAAGAATAAATGGTATAATCGTTTTATAGGCATTTTAATTACTTTTAATTTTATCACATTTACCCGTATTTGGTTTCGTTCTTCCGATTTTGATATTGCGAGCCAAATGTTAAGCCAAATCTCCACAAACCTTTCCTTTGATGTAGCTTGGGAGGTATTGGTAGGATACCAATGGGTATTTATTACCATGTTTATAGGGTACTTTATTCACTGGCTACCTTCTAATTGGAAAGAAGGTTATAAAAACCTGTTTATTAAACTGCCTTATTTAGTTCAGATTATTGTAGCGTTTACGATAACATTTTTCTTATACCAAATACTTTCATCGGATATGCAGCCTTTTATTTATTTTGCATTTTAACCTAAATTCGAGCTCATATTTTTAACTAGTTAACTATGAAAAAACTAACATTATTACTTCTCATACCTTTCATTATTACTTCTTGCACAAGCACACAAATTAATTCTGCTATAAAAACAGCAACATCTATATTAGATGACTCTCCTGAACTAACAACTTCAGAAGTTGCAAAAGGACTAAAAGAAGCCCTCATTAAAGGGGCAGAATACAGCACAGAGGTGGCCTCAAAAACAGATGGGTATTATAAAAATCCAGCACTAAAGATTCCCTTTCCTCCAGAAATACAAAAAGCAGAAACGAAGCTTCGTCAATTGGGCATCAATAAGCCAATTGATGATTTTGTACTTTCTATGAACCGTGGGGCAGAAAAAGCGGCCGTAGAAGCCACACCCATTTTTATAAATGCCATTACAAGCATGACCATTGATGATGCTTGGGCGATTTTAAAAGGAGAGGAAGATGCAGCCACTCAATATTTAAAAAGAACAACAGGAGAACAATTAAAAATAAAATTTAAACCAATTATTGAGCAATCTTTACAAACTGTAAATGCTACAAAGTATTATAATGATGTTACCAACATATATAATAAAATTCCATTACTAGCTCCTGTTGAAACTGACCTAACGGAGTATGTAAATAATTTGGCAATTGACGGGTTATTTATTTTAGTAGCAAAAGAAGAGTTAGCTATTCGCAAAGACCCAATTGCACGTTCAACTGAGTTGCTTAAAAAAGTATTTGGTTACGAAAATTAATCAATTCTTGCTTTTCCCTATCTTCGAGTTTTAATATTAAAATACTCCAATGAGATTAAAATCAATCTTTGCAATTGCACTACTAATTACTTCGTGTAATAGTAAACCATCAATAGAAAACACTGTTTCGGGTAGCGAAATGGTTTCGGCAGATAGCAACTACCCATTTATGTGGGAAAATGCCAATGTGTATTTTTTACTTACCGATCGCTTTGCAAATGGAGACACCACCAACGATTATTCGTACGGCAGAAAAAAAGATGGAGCAAAGCTAAGAAGTTACGAAGGGGGAGACATTCGTGGTGTAATTAATAAATTGGAGGAGGGTTATTTTAATCGCTTAGGAATTACAGCCTTATGGATGACACCACCCATAGAAAACATACATGGATTTGTAGATGAAGGTACAGGAAAAACCTATGCCTATCATGGCTACTGGCCACGAGATTGGACTAACATAGATGCCAACTTAGGCACCATGGCCGATTATGAAGAATTTGTAGAAAAAGCCCACAAACACGGTATTCGTGTGTTGATGGATGTTATATTGAACCATACAGGTCCCGATAATAAACTTGACAGTGCTTGGCCAGAGGATTGGGTACGCCAAGGGCCTAACTGCAATTATCAAGGTTTTGAATCGGCCGTTACCTGCACACTTGTAAGCCATTTGGCCGACATTAGAACCGAGAGCGATGCGGCTGTTGAATTACCTCCATTTCTAGTAGAAAAATGGAAAGCAGAAGGCAGACTTGAACAAGAAATAAAGGAACTGGATGATTTCTTTGCTCGAACAGGCTACCCTCGTGCACCTCGTTTTTACATTATAAAATGGCTCACAGATTATATACGCGAATTTGGTATTGATGGATTTAGAGTTGATACAGCCAAGCATGTAGAGCCATCCGTTTGGGAAGAATTATTTAAGGAAGCTACTCTTGCCTTGCAAGAATGGAAAAAGAATAATCCAGAGGCTAAATTAGACGATAAGCCCTTTTATATGGTTGGGGAAGTGTATGGCTATTCAATCAACTCAGGTGCAAGTTATGATTTTGGCGATACCACCATTAATTATTTTGATTATGGGTTTAATAGCTTAATCAATTTTTCGTTTAAAAGTGATTTAACTAAAAATACGGAGGAGCTTTTTAGTCAATATAGCAACAGAGTGGCACAGCAAGGAGGCCTCTTAAACTATACCGCTTCGCACGATGATGGAGAGCCTTTTGATGCATTAAGAAAAGATCCTTTTGAGGCAGGCACAAAATTATTACTTGCTTCGGGTGCTTCACAAATTTACTATGGCGATGAAACGGCCAGACTTTTATCTGCAGAAGGCGCAGAAGGAGATGCTAATTTGCGTACCAATATGAATTGGGAAGCCTTGGAGAAAAATTTGAAACAAGAAGACTATACCATAGGCTCCGTTTATGCACACTACAGTAAGCTTGGTCGCTTTAGAAAAGCGCACCCTGCCGTTGGTGCTGGTGTACATAAAATGTTGGAAGAAATCCCTTACACCTTTAGTCGAATACTCGCTAAAAATGGCATGAACGATAAGGTAGTTG
>CAZGDC010000089.1:4132-9581 GCA_964524405.1 uncultured Roseivirgaceae bacterium | reverse complement strand
AAATTATTTTATATGAATCGTTATTTTATTAAAAAAGCTATTTTTCGCTGTTTTTTTTAATAATAGCGCTGCTGTTATTTAAAAAGTAAACTTGATTGAAAAAAATAACCATTTTTATCTCAAAAGCATATTATACCATAAATAAACTACCCAGAGGCAGAGCCATCGGAGTATTAGTTGGGGTTTGCTTTGCAAACAATCTTAGTTTCCGACCCATAGGGTCGGGGAATTAAACCAAATGGGCTATCGCCCTGCGATTAAAATAATATAGCATCCCGAAGCTTTCGGAATGCTATATTATTTCGCCTCGATATTGTAAAAAATAGTTCAATCTAATTATTTCGACCTCTCAAAATTAAAATGGTATTAGGTGAGCAGGCACTTCTAAAGTCTTATTAAAATAGAACTGGTAAACTTTAAGAAATAGTTAGCCCCGTTTGGATTATTAGAATCTCCTCTAAACCTTGCTACTTGATAATCGAAAGGAATTATTTTTATAGAAAAATCATCTTTAATTAAAATATCGACAGCTAAACCAAAGCCTAAACCAAAGCGCACTTCATTCATGTAATTTGGCTCGAAAAGTATGCTGCTACTTCTACTCGCTATTAACCAATTTGCATAAGGCCCTGCAAAAGGGGCAACAACAACCCGTTTTGATTGTATTAACTCGTAAGCAAACATTGGCGTAAGGCTTGTCATCGTAGAAAAAAGCGGATTAGTCGCATTATCAATGGAACTAAACAGGAGTGCAATGTTCAAGGCAGGGTCTATTCTAAACCTGCTGTCTCCTAGTTTAATTTCTTTAATTAAATAAAAAGACATACCATGAGCCTCATCCAACCCCGAAACAGACAGTTGCCCTGCTGCAAACCCTCCACCAAAATAAGTTTGGCTAAAAGATTGCGTTTTAATAATAAAAAAAAGTGCTATCACGATTAAATATTTGGTTTTCATGTTTGTATAAGTATTTAGTTTATAAATTTATCTTTCTGCTTCGTAACAAAATACCGAGGTGTACGTGCTGGCAATTACAACAACATTATCAGAGAGTTTCCCATATCAATCTTCATTATTAATTTCGGGCTCAAGTATTAAACTCTTCTCCTGACAGGGAATTGAGGCTAACTACCAACAGTTAGTAGTATCAATACAAAAGCTCTAAAAAGAGGTTTTATATAAGGTTTTTTTGTATTGCCTCTCCTAGATTAAAACCTAAGATTCACCTCTCCTTCATCAGAGGTAATACTTGTGGAAACGCCAATTCTAATACCAAATCCACGATAAGCCCCATCAATAAAAGAAGCCGATGCTTCTACCCTAAAAATACGGAATAAATTATCTAACCCGTAGCCAACTTCTATATAATTTCCAGACAGAGGTGTTGCTAAGTAACTAATATAGGCCAGTTCTTTAAGGCCAGTCATTCGTAAAATAGGAAGTTGTGTAAATAAAAACTTCCTAAATTGATAAAGTACTTGAGCAGATACATACTTATCGGCCGTACTGTATAAATAATAAGGTAATAAACGATAGCTGCCTACTGGGTTTTCCATTAAAAATAGTGTTTCGTTACCTGCAAAGTGTTTGTAATCTATAAAAGTGGTTGGAGCACTCCCTAAAAATGACCCTCCCCTTGCATCAATAAAAAATTGCCCTCTAATACCTGGCCTAAAATTTTGCGTATAGCCAATTTCTAGGTGTTTAAAATCTGCACCATTAAAGCTAGCCATTGGTGCTCCTGAACGATAGCTAACTTTAAACGTTGGAGAGGAGGAGTTGATTCTACTCTTTTTGCCATTTCTAATACTATACCTTAACCAAGGTTTGTACGTTAAACCAAGGTTGTAAATAAAGGCTTTGTTTTCTTCAAAATCGGTAGTAACCGACTCAACATTGGCTGGCGCATTCGGTGTATATTCGCCTGCTGTATTAAACCATCCATGATCTGTTGTGTTTTGCAACTGTAGTCGGTTTTCCACAGTAAGCCCAACGGTATAACTTATTCTATCAGAAAAATAGCCCTTATTGCTTACACTTACAAAGCTCGATTCGTACAACTTCATGAAATTTTCATGAAATAATAAAGTGGTAATACTATTTACAAATGGGTGAATTGGATTGGCATTATTTAATTGCTTTATGTATTGCCCTCCATTTAATCTTAAACTACTTCTTTTGTGCATAGGGCCATACCTAAACTCTGTGTTAATTTTGCCATACAGCTTTGTGCTAGAAAACCCATATTTAGCTTGGGGCGAAACAAATAGTTTAGTTTTATTATTAAATGTATGTGAATATTTGAGTTTAATCGCAAAATTATAGCCTTCAACTGTATTAAAATTAACAAACTGCCAAGGAGCATAATATTTTAATCGCCCGTTTTTACCAAGTTTAAAATTATACCCAAGCAATACATCAACAGGTCTAAATCCATCGTGTTTATTAGTAATTAATGTATCTCCTTCAGCTTCTTTTTTTTCTGCTACAGTGGCACTGTCTATTTTATGGTAGCCTTTTATTTCGTATTCTGTAAGCGGCACTGGCCTTATTAAAGCCCAATAGGCAGAGTCTGTTCTGGTTGCTAAAGAATCTACTTTTATAGTAAAATTAGAGGCTACTAACGGTTCTTTTTCTGCTTTTCGCTCTTCTTTTTCGTATTTATTAATAAGCTTTCTAAACTGTTTTCTTGTTAGTTCTCCACCATTTGCTAAGGTATTTTCAATTTCGTTTGCTGATTTTTCATGTAATTTTTTAGCTATTTCTTTTTCGATATTTTCATCAATTATTTCAAATTCTTGTGCTAAATCAGGGTTTAATTCAATTTTATACTTACCCATAGTAGATAAATATTGAGCTTCAAACTCAAATCCAAAAACCTTTCCTGTAACATCAAATTTGTGAGATATGGGCATCCAAACTATCGATTCAATAGGTTCATATATTTGTTTAATATTAAACAAAATTCCTGATTTTCGCATAAATAAATTAGTGCTTTGAATACTCCAATCATCTTCTACAATACTAATTACACCCCAAAACACCTCATCTCCCCTCGACCTTGGCGTAACTTTTATTTTGCTAATGTCGTAGCCTCTTTCGTGCTTAGTTCCTAAATACTCAAATTTATAATAGCCAAATGCCTTTGGTGAAAGAGGCGAAATGGCATCTACATATATAGGATCATAAAAGCTACCTAAAATAAAACTAGAAGGGCTTGTTCCATAATCATCTCCATTACTACGTATAGAAATAACCTCTTCTGTATAGGTGTTGGGTCTAGTGTACTTAATTATTGAAACGGTTTCAGAAGCATAAGAAGTGGTTGAGTCTATTCCTTCTTTGGCCATTTCTTTTCGCATAAAAAAGGGAGCATCTATTAATCTGCCCGATCCTTTTACGTAGGCTTCTACCTCAAATGAGTTTAGTTGCTGCCGATGATAATTTGCTTTTGCAATGGCTTTTCGCATAATGGTATAAGCAGGATCTTCGTCTTTAGCAGAGATTACCACGGCACGCAACACAATGGATTCGGGTGCCAGTATTATTGAAATTTCTTCATAAGACGCACCAATAGTTACGGTGGTTTCTTTTGCCTTGTACCCTAGGTGTTGAAAAACCAAATGATAGTGTCCTGTAGCCAATGGCACCTTAAAAAAACCTTCAATATTAGTTGAAGAGCCCGTTTCTATCTCTTTTACATATATGGTTGCAAATTCTACAGGATTTCCTTCTTTATCTGTTACATATCCTTTTATTCCTTGACTACTAACTTTTAAGCTTAAAATAAACAGAAACAAGAATAAAAGAAGTGGTTTTGGCATGGTTTGATAGTTTTTTATTGAACAATAAAAATCGTTTAAGTATATAGTTTTCGATTATTTATTAGTTCAATTACCCCATCTGCAACTAAGTACTTAATAGATTTATGGTCTCGTAAAAGCTTACGAATAAAGGTAGCAGAAATATCGAAAAGTGGTGCTTTTATCCAATGTACTGAAGAGTGATTTTTGAGTTGACTTATACCTGTATTTGGTCTTGGATACACATAAAGCCCGTATTGCTCCAATAATATATGATGATTTTTCCATTTAGGAAAACTCTTTAAATTATCTTCTCCAATTATTAAAGAAAAGCTATGCGCAGGGTATTTATCTGATAGGTACGCCAATGTATCTACCGTAAAACTTGGCTTGGGCATACTAAATTCTATATCGGTAGCCTTTAATTTTGGATTATCATAAATAGCCGCTTCTACCATATCAAGCCTATCGAACTCATGTGCTAAGTCCTTTATATTTTTAAAGGGGCTTTGTGGCGAAACCACTAGCCAAACCTGATCGAAACCTGCTGTTTCTGCCATTACATTGGCAATAGCCAAATGCCCAATATGAATGGGATTAAATGAGCCAAAAAATAAGCCTACTTTCAAAATTTATGATTGATAAACGATGCATACATTTCTTCCGCCTTTTTTAAAGACTCCTCTAATTTTTCATTAATTAGTGTAACGTCAAATTTTTCTTCAAACCCCATTTCAAATTTGGCTTTAAACATGCGTTGCGAGAGGCTTCCTTCGCTTTCTGTACCTCTTTCAATAAGCCTTTCTTTTAAAATGCCAAGGTTGGGCACCTTTACAAATACCGCTAGTGCCTTTTCTTTAAAGTACGCTTTTAAACTCAGCCCTCCTTTTACATCAACATCAAATATAACGTGCTTACCTTCTGCCCAAATTCGGTCTATTTCAGATTTTAACGTACCATAAAAATTGCCTGGATATACTTCCTCCCATTCAATAAACTCCTCATTATCTATTTTATTTTTAAACTCCTCTGGGGTCATAAAATAATAATCATTCCCATTCTCTTCATTTCTGCCTCTACGGTCGCGAGTGCATGCCGATATAGAAAAGCATAATTCAGAATTGGTATCCAGCAGGTGTTTTACAATAGTAGTTTTACCAGCCCCCGATGGAGCTGAAAAAATAACGGCTTTGCCTTTGTTCATTGCCTTGAAAAATAGATTAAATTACAAAGATCAAAAGTAATACATATCTTAACAACGAGTTTTGTGAAATAAAGAAATTTAGAAGTAGCACTTATATTAGGAGTAGTGTCTAGTTTATCGCTCCCATTAGCACACTACGTCATATCGTAGTGCAACGGAGATATACTTAGCCAAGCAGCAAATTACGTTGGAAGCCAACAATTCCTCTTTATGGCAAAGATTCCTCCACTGCGTTACGAAATGACTTGCTTTGTGAGTCTAACCTGTTAGGTTTATAATACGGAGGTCTATTTTCTACTACCTTGCGGAATGATTTTCTTTAGGAGTAGCGTCTAGTTTGCCGCTCCCATTAGCACACTACGTCATATCGTAGTATAACGGAGATATCTTAGCCAAGCAGCAAATTACGTTGGAAGCCAACAATTCCTCTTTATGGCAAAGA
>CAZGDC010000089.1:0-4032 GCA_964524405.1 uncultured Roseivirgaceae bacterium | reverse complement strand
TTAGGAGTAGCGTCTAGTTTGCCGCTCCCATTAGCACACTACGTCATATCGTAGTGTACCTAATCACCGATTACGAGGAACTTTACGCTTTATTTCTGCAACTAACTCGGCAGGTACTTTTAAATTATTGGTTGTCCTTTTAACCGCTTCTCTAATGGTATTTTCAAGGCCATAATTATCATAACACCGATAGCACCCGTCAATATGTTTAGCAACATATATCGAATCTGCTTCTGTCGTCTCATTATCAAGCATTAGCCTAACCAATTTTAAACAATGCTCTTCCTTAGGACAACGCATTTTCTTGCTCATTACTTTTCTCTGAATCCATCTTATTAACGCACCCATTACTTGTTATTTATAACCCATACTTGCTGCATAAGTAGCCAATTTTTCTTTTAATATATTTCTTGCTCTATGTAACCTCGATCTTACCGTGCCAATAGGAATATCTAATATTTTAGACATTTCATCGTACTTAAATCCTTCTAAATCACATAAAATAATTACAGTTCTAAAATCCACATCCATCGAATTTAAGGCATTGGTAATTTCATCTCCCAACATTTCTTTCACTGTTTCCGACCTTAAATCAGATGTTACTTGATTTTGACCCTCCGCTCCATCAGAATTATAATAGGGTTCTACCTCCTGATAATCTACTAATCTAGGGTTCTTGCTCTTTTTGCGATACTCGTTTATAAAACCGTTTTTCAATATTCTGAACAACCAAGCTTTTGCATTAGTTCCATGCTCAAAAGAATTTATAAAACGAAAGGCTTTCATAAAGGTATCTTGCAACAAATCTTTTGCTTCGTCCTCATCATGAGTAAGTTTAAAAGCAAAATTATAAAGTGCATCTACATGTACCATAAATTCGTTATTGAAAATATCGGTCTTCTCTAAATCTGTGTATTTCGATGTAGAACTATCCATTAATCAAATGTATAATATAAAAACAATATATAGCTTGTTCTCTATTTAAGGATTGTAATAATAGCCGACAATGGCTACCTTCTCTCGTAAAACTAAAAAACTATTTCTTGTAAAAATCATTTTTTTTTGTACTTTTAATTCTTCCTTCTTCAAAAAAAAGAGAACCATGGCACCTGCTACTAATAATTCATTCCAAGAAAAGGTTTGGCTTGACCATTATAATAACCTTGCACACTTTCAAAAAAGTACTGGCAGAGAGCATCCTAAGGCAAAAGATACTCAAACTAAGCTTTACCATTGGTGCAAAAACCAACGAAGATTTTATGTCAAGAACCTAATGCCAGCACACCGAAAGGAATTGCTTGATAAATTAAATTTTAGATGGAACACACTTCATTATACATTTGAAGGTCGTATGCAGCAATTATTAGCTTACGAAAAAGAACACGGAACGTTACATGTAAGTCAAGTAAGGTACGATAAATCATCTGACATACACAAACTTTCTAGGTGGGTAAATGAAATGCGAAGAAGGTATAATGAAAACCGAATTTCGATAGGCCGAATAAAAAAATTAGACAAAATAGGTTTTATTTGGAATATGGAGGATGACCGTTTTGCGAATAATCTATTTAAATTAAAACGGTATTATAAGCAACACGGTAATTTTGATGCGCCACAAACTGGGCGTAATAAAAAACTAGGTGAATGGGTAGCTCAAGTTAGATGCCGAGGATTAGTAAAACGACATTATATTAAAGCCCTTGATGAAATCGGATTTGAGTGGGTTGGTAAAAAGAAGAGAATGCAAAGAGCTAAATCTACTATGAGCGATATTGACTTAAAAAATAAAATAATGAAAGGCAGAACTGATGCCCGAAAAACACTAAAAAATATAGTCTAATTTCTCATTTTATCTAATACCTTAAATCCACAAGGAAAACCTATTACAAGCCTTAATATGGCATTATATGCTTGCCGTTTTTGTTTTATACATTTGATTATTTTTTGTTTTAAAAGAAGCCTATAATAAGTTTATTTTGCTGTTCTGCAACGTTGAAAACGCTATGTTGCTTTTTTAACATCTTGCAATGCGGCTTAGGTTGATAGCAAACATTAACTATTCTCCCTATTTTTGAGCTTATGGCAAATAAAAAATTTGATGTAATAAAAAAAATAATTAACCAATATCAATCCTATGGTGTAGCAGCTATTACCACCAACCGATTTACACACCAATTATTTTTAAAAACACTTACATCATTTAATCGACATAAAGGCTTTGCTATTAAATCCATAGGGCATTCCGTAGAAGGACGAGAAATCAAAAGCATTACTTTTGGGCAAGGAAAAACCAACGTTTTATTATGGAGCCAAATGCATGGCAACGAGTCAACCGCCACACGAGCTATTCTCGATTTGTTAAATTTTTTAACCGCTGATGATGAATTTAATTCGTTTCGAAAGCAAATAGCAGAAAAATTAACCCTGCAATTTATACCCATGCTTAACCCAGATGGCACCGAACGTTTTCAGCGTAGAACAGCCACCGAAATTGATATGAATAGGGATGCCATTCAGCAACAAACTCCCGAAGGTAGATTATTACTGCAAATAGTAACTAAATTTAAACCTGTCTTTGCTTTTAACCTGCACGATCAACGCAGGTTTTATAATGTAAAAGATACAGAAATACCCTCAAGTATTTCGTTTTTAGCCCCAGCTTATAACAAAGAAAAAGAAATTAACAAGTCAAGAGAAAAGGCAATGCAAGTAATTGCAGGAATGAATAATCTTCTTCAAGAATATATCCCTGGTGGAGTTGGCTTGTATGATGACACGTATAGCCATCGCTCGTTTGGAGATCATATTCAATCCAAAGGAATTAGCACCATACTAATTGAGTCAGGTTGGCTAGCTAATGACATGGAAAAGGAAGCCATACGTAAGCTAAATTTTATTGCTTTACTTTCAGCTTTTCAAGCAATAGCTGAAAGTAGTTTTTCGGATATATTAGTGCAAAGCTATTCAAGTATTCCTCCTATTGATACCAAACTATTTGATGTGCTTATTAAAAATGTACGTATTGATAATAATTCTTTGGATAAAGTTGACATTGGAATAAATAGAACAGAACATTTATTAGAAGCACCAGATTATTATTCAGTTGGGGCGATCGAAGATTTAGGTAACCTTACTTTACATTATGGGTTCAATACTATAAATGCTGCTGGCCTTAAAGCGGTATCGGGCAAGTCATTTTTTATAGATGATATAGAAAGTATCTCTTTAATTTCGATTAAACGGCTTTTACGAAAAGGTGTGCTTTTTATATTAACTCAAGATATTTCATTGGAAACTCACGTACCATTTCCAATTAATCTGGTACATCCCCGAAGAATAAAAGAAGCACAAGCAATAAAGTTTAATGGGAATGCCAATTTTTTATTGTTGGATGGTAGTAATAAAATTAAATACATAATTCTTAACGGGTTTGTCATTAATCCTTCTAAGATAGATGCCTCGGTAAATGGGTTGGTATTGATTTAACCTACATTACAAGACGTTAAAAAACATAGCGTTTCTAACGTTGGATGGTGGCAAAGATTTCTCCTTCCTTTTTCCTTGAAATAAACGCTGTATCCTTTAGCAAAGCTCACTCACAATTCCCTAATTCCGAAAGTCACGAAGGACTCCTATGGGGAATCTTAGCCATGTAGCCAACTGCTATAAGTGGCAAAGATTTCTCCGTTGCACTACGAAATGACGTTCTTCTTTGAGTTTTTAGCAAATAGCACTATGTGTTTATCAGATAATACAAGATTGCTGTATTAGTTAGAACTTATACCATTTTAATAATTAACTCCTTGCGTAGCATTTTTTTGGTTTTTAATAGTGATTGAGGGCTTATTTCCAGCACTTTATATCATCGTAAAATGATGGGCAACCATCAATTCAATCATTGTTTTTCCTAACTTTAATTATTCAGGCTAAAGAAGTACTCATAAACGACTAATTGGGAACTAAATGGGGAACCCTATTATTTTAATTTAGGGTATTTCTTAAACCAACTATTAATTTTTAATTGCACTACCC
>CAZGDC010000088.1:0-9696 GCA_964524405.1 uncultured Roseivirgaceae bacterium | reverse complement strand
CTCTTAGGATTTCTTCTGTCAATGCATGCGTGCCCATTTCCATATGGTTTACGCCTCTTGCTTCTACTTGGGTGGGGTTCCATGAGGTAGTGTTACTGCCTATTTGCGAAGATTTTGCTATAAATCCATCGGAGGCTTCTTTTGTTATAATCAAATCCTGACAGGTTTGCGTTTGAAACATGTGCTAAAAATAGTTGGTTGCATTAACTTTTTGGCTAAAACCTGTCAGAATTATTAAACTACCGTTCCGCTTCATAGGCAAAGGCGTTGAGGCCGCTTGCTGCAATAACTGTTCCTTTTTTATTGCCTTCTGCTGCCACTACTGCACAATAGCCAATAAAATAATCTCCATTGCTATCATAAGGCGAAACAAGTTTCCAAATATGTTTACCTGTTTCTACTTCTACCGCATGCAACCAACCATCACCACCACCTACAAAATATACCACTCCGTTTAAGTATTGCATTTCGGTACTTGTTCCTGAACTGGGCACTTGCCATACTTCTTGGCCTGTTTTTAGGTCTAGTGCATAAAGTGTGGTTCCATTAGCTTCAGCATTAACCAACAAAAGTCCTTCTTTTTCTGCGATATGATAACCAGAAGTGACAAAATGCGTTCGGACTGTAAACCCCTTTTTCCATACCACTTCCCCTGTCATTAAATCGGTACAAATTACCCAGTCGTTCATTACCAAATAGACAAAATTACCCCAAACTCCTGGTTTTTTTTGAAGAAACGAATCTGTATCATTTGTAATGAGTGCTTGTTGATAAACCCACTGATTATCAGTAAGATTAAAAAGGTGCATATAGCTTTTACTTTTATTTACTTCCTCGTCTGGTTCAATGGAATTAAACAATACTAAATCTTTGCTATTACGGGTAACAACAGTAGCAGCTCCCGCCAATGAGTAATTATTAAGACCGTCATACTTTATCCCATTATGTATAGGTTGTGCTATTTCTGACAATTTTCCTTTTTCCGAAATCGAAGTTTTATATAATCGCGCATTGCTAGGTGTTCCTTCTACCTCTGGACTGTGAGATTCTGCTATGATAAAAATATCATTACCATTACCTGTAATTGCTCTTAAATAAGGATCTAATTCATACCTTTTTTTGAATACAGTATTACCTGTAACCATATCAATACAATATAATTCTTTCCCCATTTGCCAAATGAGGTAATTGTCTTCTATATGATGCCTTTTTATTGAGAGATTATAATTTTCAAAATCATCATACCATTCCCATAATACCTCACCCGTTTTATAGTCAAGTCCTTTGACTCCATCTCTTTCGCCATCCCAAGCACTTACAACGACAATGTTTCCAAAAGTAGCAGGCGTATCCCAGATAGTTATTTCATTTTTATTTATACTGGTTGAAGCTATCCATAATTCAGGTTTGCTAGTTATAATCCCGTTAACATCCTTAATAATTTGTGGTTCTGTCTGCTTACAAGCAGGCAGAACCACAAAAAGAAAAATAATATATTTATACATTAGAGAGGGATTTATCTAGGTGGTATTATAAATGCAGTTCCATTTAACCCATTCCAAGAATCTCTGAGTATCTCCTCTGTTCTAGCATGCGTGCCCATTTCCATATGGTTTACGCCTCTTGCTTCTACTTGGGTGGGGTTCCATGAGGCAGTGTTACTGCCTATTTGCGAAGATTTTGCTATAAATCCATCGGAGGCTTCTTGTATTAAGCGGGTATAGCTGCGAGTAACCCAATGCCATTGGTTACAGTTTTCTCCTAAGTCAATAGGTATAATTCTTTCCCAATCTTCGCCAGTGCTGCCACCACATGGTATTCTTTCATACGATCGATAGGTGGTGGTTTCGTATCGGTAAGCCCCCACTAGCCATTTGTAAGAGGCTTCTGATCCGTTTAAATAATCTTTGCCACGCCTCCATTGCGAGGCCCGGTAAAATTTAAGAGCTGCCACTCCCCAAGCCCATGGGTTCCAGAAGCCTCCAACGATAGCTGCTGCTCCAGCTATGTGATTCCGTGTTTGAAACCCTTGATAAACGCCCGTTACTTGAGATACAACATTTACAATTTCGGTATCGTTAGCCCCATTTGATTTTGCTGAAGAGGCTAACCTATAATGTGCAGGGCTGTTTTCATTGCCCCAAACGCTTATTTTAGGGGTGGCAGTTAGAAATGATTTTGAGTTCATGTAGGCACTATTAGTTTTTAAATCTCTAAATGAATCATTATTATGGCTTGCTGTAATTATATTAGTTATCATATTTTCAATCAATCGGCCCATCAATCCTCCTGAAATTGATTGGTTAACAATTATAGCAACTATAAAATTTGCAAAAAATTGCGATGCGGGCCCTGCAATCATCTCACGTATCGCATACGAAGTTTCTCTGCCTACGGCACCATTTGCCACAGCATCGGCAATGTGGGCACCATCTATGGGCGAGCCAAAGGTAATTATTCCTCGTACTCCTTCGTCTGCTTCTGCGGCTGCAACTCCACCCATGCTATGCCCTACTAATATGGTATTGGCATTGCCTTCAGTAATGCTCACTCGTACTCTATTACCCATATTTACGATGCCGTCAGTATTTGTATAAAACCTATTATCCGTAGTCATTTGCCTTTCTTGCAAAAATAATTGCGAATAGCTCGCCCACTGAGTATTAGTAGTCTCTCCATAACCATGCACCCATATAACATCTGTTTGTGCTGTTGCTGTATTAACCATTACCATTAGTAAAACTAACGATAATACGTAAATTAATTTTATATTTTTCATAGTTTTATTGTAAATTTTCAATAATTACATTGGTATAAACGGAGTTTGTTCTAATCATGGTTGGTAAATTGGTGTTTGGGTCAACATCAAATACTTCTTGTTGAGTTGCTTTAAGTACCAAATTACCACTCGCATTAATTTCTGTTTGTACGTACATCCTAAAAAGCATTTTGTCGCTATTATCATAAATTACACTACCAATAGGCACATTAGTTGTTGTATTAAAAATGGTTACGGTGTAGGTGTTTTCGGTTGCTTCATTGGCTTCTGCTGTGGCAAATTGTTCATTGCTCATTCTTACACTTATAAACCCTTCGCCTAAGTCGTTTATTATCGCTCCATTTTCTTTTGCCACTTCTAGCATCTTATCCACATCGCCTTTTTTTGCTGAAAGTTGCTCTATTTCTGGCATATTGGTGCCATTCATAGGGTGGGAATAAAGTAAATTGCGGCTGTTATCATAAAAAGACCCTATACCATGTACAATATGTATATGAGTGGCTTCTACAAACGTATTGGGGGGCATATCGTCAGCCGGTAATTTTTGTTCGGGTGTTAAAATGTCAATAAAAATTTCGGTAGCTCCGTACTTATCAATTCCGTATCGTACGCCCTCTCTACTAATCGAAGGCATCGCTCTTATTTGGTCTATTTCTTTAACATCTCCCTTTTTTTTGGTAAGTCGTGTGGTTACACTTTCAACTTCGTAACTAACCGTTTTTATTACATCTATTGTAAATTCATCGGTAATCGAAGTAGCCTGTTCTAATATATTTCGGCAACTTGTAATTAAAATAATACCTGCAAATAGGTAAAATGCATTTTTTACGTTTTTCATAATCCTTTATTATTTAAATTAAACGCTAATAATGCAAAAAAAAAAAATCGACTTTGCAAATTAATTTAATACTTAATTAAAAAAGTGCAATAATTTTTTTCCCTTGCGTATTACCCCACTTGTAAAAAACAAGTAGGCACAAAACCACATATTTAAAATACCTTTGCCAATATGAATGCCTTAACAGAAACCAACTTTAATTTACCAGGCCAAACCCATTTTTACAAAGGAAAAGTGCGCGATGTATATTCGTTTAAAAACTACCTTTTAATGGTAGCTAGCGATCGAATTTCTGCCTTTGATGTGGTGTTGCCCAACCCTATACCATTTAAAGGGCAGGTGTTAAACCAACTAGCGGCTAAAAACTTAGAAGCTACCAAACATATTGTGCCTAATTGGCTTATGGCAACGCCAGACCCCAATGTTAGTATTGGGATAAAATGCGAAGCCTACCCCGTAGAAATGGTAATTAGAGGGTATTTAGCAGGCCATGCTTGGCGCGAATATCGTGATGGAAAGCGCGTAATTTGCGGTGTTGCTATGCCTGATGGACTCAAGGAAAACGACCCATTTCCATCACCCATTATTACGCCTACCACCAAAGCGCATCAAGGGCACGATGAGGATATTTCACGGGAAGAAATAATAAAGCAAGGGCTTGTTGATGAGGACGAATACCTACAACTTGAAAATTACACCAACGCCTTATTTACCAAAGGCACCGAAATGGCCAAAGCTCAAGGACTTATTTTGGTAGATACCAAATATGAATTTGGCATAAACGATGACACTATTTATTTAATAGATGAAATTCATACACCAGACTCTTCTCGCTATTTTTATTTAGAAGGCTTTGAAGAAAGGCAGCAAAATGACGAACCTCAAAAACAGTTATCGAAAGAATTTGTAAGGCAATGGTTAATTTCGGAAGGGTTTCAAGGACTGGAGGGGCAATCCATCCCCAAAATGACCGAAGATAAAATCAACCAAATATCCAACAGATACATAGAGTTATACGAACGATTTACCGGTTATACATTTAATAAAGCTAGCACCCAAAATATCCCATTAAGAATAGAAAAAAATATATTGGAATGGATTAAGTTAAATAATCATAGATAGTAATTCATAATGAAGTGTATTTTTGCAAACTAATTTTATAAATTTACTTCACTATCAAATGATAGCTTTTCTATCCATTTAAAAAAAGCAACATGAAATATACAATAGATAAACAAGAGACCTACTGCATTTTTAAGCTAAACGAGCCAAAATTAGATTCTGTATTGGCGCCTACTTTAAAAACAGCATTAATTACACTAAATGCCGAAGGGGT
Organism: uncultured Roseivirgaceae bacterium; assembly: GCA_964524405.1. Taxonomy (GTDB): domain Bacteria; phylum Bacteroidota; class Bacteroidia; order Cytophagales; family Cyclobacteriaceae; genus JAKISE01. The sequence continues at coordinate 4,743 of CAZGDC010000088.1, read as the reverse complement.
AAAAAATATTATTTTAGACCTATCTGAAGTTAATTATACAGATTCTTCAGGTCTAAGTTCTTTGCTTGTGGGCAATAGAACCGTTCAGCAAGAGGGAGGCATTTTTGTATTAGCTTGCCTTTCGGAGCATACGATGAAACTCATAAAAATATCACAATTAGATGGTGTACTAACTATTGTACCCACCATTGAAGAAGCGGTAGATGCGGTTTTTATGCACCAAGTAGAAGGTGGAATTAAAGAGTCTGGGGAGGAGTAGTGTCTTTTCAGATTACCATTTTAGGATCAAACTCTGCAATTCCGGCCTATGGTAGGCATCATACGGCTCAGTATGTGCGAATTAATAATCAGCGGTTTTTGGTTGATTGCGGAGAGGCCACCCAAAATCAAATTACGCACTATAAATTAAGTGCACTAAAGCTTAATGCTATTTTTATTAGCCATTTACATGGCGATCATTACTTGGGGTTGGTGGGGTTATTATCGTCTATGCACTTGCAAGGGCGCACTAAGCCGTTAAACCTGTTTGCCCCACGAGGGCTTAGAGATATTATAACAACCAATTTTAAGTTTTCGGAAACCGTACTCAAGTATAAACTTAATTTTATTCCTACTGATGCTAAATCTGAAGTTATTATTTACGAAGATAAACATGTAGAAATAACTACCATTCCGCTCGAACATAGAATAGATTGTACCGGTTTTTTGTTTAAAGAAAAACCACATCCCATAAGGTTCAATAAAAAAAACATACCCCCAAATTTATCGTTGGCTAACATTGCTTCGCTAAAAAAAGGAGCTGATATTTATAGTGATGGTGGCAAGTTGTTATATAAAAACACCGACCTAACCTTACCTCCTTACAAACAAAGGTCTTATGCCTATTGCTCAGATACCATATACATCCCTGAATTAAAAAAGCAGTTACAAGGCATTGATTTGCTTTATCATGAAGCAACTTTTTTAGATGAGGATAAATTGCGTGCTAGTAACACCTATCATTCAACTGCTGGGCAAGCAGCTATGCTAGCTAAAAATTCAAATGTAAAAAAGTTAGTATTAGGGCATTTTTCGGCAAGATATAAGGATTTGAGTCCGTTCCAGGAAGAGGCAAAAAAAGTGTTTAACGAAAGTTATTTGGCAATTGAGGGAACAACTTTTGAGATTGAACTTGATAAATAAGTTAAAAGAAACAAAGGTTGTTTAGGCAGTTTTTTTTAAAGGACTCCACCGTCTAATCATCTTTTTTGATAGTGTTTTTTCTAGAACTTTTCAACTTTATTTTGAAGTGCTTTATCATATACACTCTCAACCAATGATATTTCACTTCTGTGTTAAACTCTTCTTTTATCCAGTTTTGTGCATCTCCGTAACCGATTAAGGGATTTTTTACATCTTTTAGCTTCTCAGATAAACCTTGGTGTATTTGTTGAGTAATAATCTTAGATGATTTATTTTGAGGCTTATCAAGTAACATCGCATTTAATCCCTCTTTTTTATAGGTTACAATCCAACGCTCTTGTGTTCTGATGTGTACTCCTAAATAATCTGCCAGAGCTTGTCGCGTTTTAAACTTAGAAAGTTTTATCAAAAGCAGGCAATTAACACGTTTTTGACGTTGTAATGATGGTTGCTTTTTAGCTATTTTTTTTAGTTCTAAAATGCTCTCTTTTATGTTGAAACCTCTCTTTTCTTGCATACTCTAAAAATACAATAAACATACGGCATTTCAATATTAAAATGGCATTACTGCTTTCCGGTTAGTATTACGTTATATCGTCTGTTTTAAACCTGCTATTTCGCCAATACGAAACTACAGCTAGCACTCCCACAATAACAATACTATAATACACCCATGATGGGATGGGCATTGGGTCGCCAGCTGCATACGAGTGCAGCCCAGAAAGGTAGTAATTAACACCAAAGTAGGTCATAATAATGGAAGCAAAAGTTACTAATGATGCTAAATTAAAAGCATAAACGCTTTTTATCCCAGGTATAAACCGCATATGCAATACAAAAGCATAAAATATTATGGAAGCAAGTGCCCACGTTTCTTTGGGGTCCCAACCCCAATAACGACCCCAAGATTCGTTGGCCCAAACACCTCCTAAAAAGTTGCCAATGGTTAAGAGTATAATGCCAATACTTAAAGCCATTTCAATCACATACGTAAACTCTTCAATAGATAAAGATAAACGAAGGTTATTATTCTTATTCTTAAAAACCATAATTGATAAGTTTAAGAATGCAAGCAAAGCACCTAATGCAAAAAAACCATAGCTAGCCGTAATGGTTGCCACATGAATAATTAACCAATATGATTTTAGCACAGGCACCAAATTGGTAATTTGAGGGTCTAAAAAACTTAAATTTGCCACAAAAAGAATGATTCCTGCAAGTAAAGCGGTTACAGCCAAGGTCATGGCCGATTTTTTGCTAAACAATAACCCTGCTAATACCGTAGCCCAAGCAATATAAATCATGGCTTCATAGCCATTGCTCCAAGGGGCATGATCCGAAATATACCACCGCATACCCAACCCAACGGTAAGCATAATAAAGCCCAATATTATTAGGGCAAGCATACTATAAATAGGTATTTTTAGCCTGTATTTTGGATTTAATATGGTTATAAAAACAAGTAGCATTAAGCCAAAGCCAACTAGTAAAAAATAGAGAAATAAGCGTTTAAAAATATTCCATTTATTAAATTTAATCTCCATGGAGATGCGCTGCTCAGAGGGCATTACTAATCCTCCATACGTAGATTGGAATTTTTTAATGCCATTGAGTATTAAATCTGCTTGCGCATACTCTTTTACAGCAATACTTCTAAAATATTGATACGCACCATTTCGTACAAAAACAGAATCATCGCCCGTTAGTGTATAAAAATTTTCGTCTAAAGGAGATACCCAATGATGACCAGGATCATTGGGTGCAGGAAATACCTTTAATAAAATGCCTTGATACACCATAAAAGATATATTAACACGCTCATCCACTTTCATCAAGTCTTTATCAAAGGTTGATTGTAAAGATGGTTTTTTAGCATAAGCGGCATCGACCAAATCTATTAATTTGTATTCCCCTTTTTCGTTAAAAAAATCGTTATAGCTAGCATATTTATCATTAATTTTTAAAAACTCTTCGATGGCTTCACTTTTTACCAAAATCATGGGTACTTTTTGCCAGCTGTGGGCATTGCTCATCATGCCTAACATAACCTGCTCTGGGGTGTATCCTTCTAAAGAATTACTTTTATACACTTTACGCAACAAGTCGTTTGCCAAAGAGTTAATAGGCGCCATACGCCCTGCTTGTGTTTGGTATATTAACCGACCAAAAGCTTCTGATTGTTGTACAGGAGGCGCTTCTGGCGCTTGTGCAAAAACAGATGCAGACATTAAAAACAAAGCAACTAAGGTTGCTCCTAGCTTTTGTCGTTTTTTATGCACTCTATCAATTTGAGATGATAAATATCTAAATCTGGTTTTCTTTGCAACCAAAATGGCTAGTAAACCAATGGCTAGTAATATATAGCCAATATAGGTTACGAGTGTTCCTGGTCTATCTTTATTAACCGAAAGCACGGTACCTAGCTCATCTTGATCGTAAGAGGATTGAAAAAATCGGTAACCTCCATGGTCTAAAATATGGTTCATATAAATTCTAAAAGGATAGCTTTCATCTCCATCGGTAACAAGCACTTCGCTCGCATACGAAGACGGACTCTTTGAGCCTGGGTATCTTTCTAATTGAAAATCTTTTAACGTAATTGAAAATGGAATTTCAACAATTTGCGACCCATAAGACAGGCTCATATTTACGCCTCCTATGTTTACAAAAACGGGCTCTGGTTCATAACCTCTACCACCAAATAAAACAACTTCTTGGCTTTCGCCAAAGCCAGTAACTTCCATTACAACGGCATCTCTTGTTTGCTGTGCATTACTTTCGGGTAGGGTAGAAATTATTTTCATAACTCCTTTGGGGTCGTGGCCTGTAACAACAAAATTGATTTTTCCAACGGTATAAAGTGTTCTTTTCAAAGCTGGCACCCATGTATTAATCGCTATTTGACCCATTTCGCGGGTATCCATACTCATGCTATTTACAGGGTAAGGCGATGACATTACTAAGCCTGAATCTGAGGCCATAATTATTAAGGTACTTGAATCGAACTGCCCATTAAAACCAATAGGTAACCCGTTGACATTATTCACATCTCCTTCGGAGAAATAAACATTTTCTCGTCCCCTATCGCCCGCAGTTACTAGTGTGAGTATTGGTGTGCCTGCTTCCTCATCATGCTCAATAATTTGAGTAGCATTGAAAATAAATTGCTTCATGTTAAGCTTTACTTTGCCTGAAGCTAAGGTTACCGAATTAGAGTATCTATTATTTTTAATTCGACTAAACAGTACTTTATCATTAAATTCTTTTTTATAATCACCATCTAAAATAATGGCATTTATATAGGTTTGCTCAGAAATAAACGTGTTTGAAGATTCTCCTTCACGTATATGCATCATGCCTTCTTCGCCAAAAAAGCGCGTAATGCCAGCACCAATTAAAATAACGATAAATGCCGTATGAAAAAGGAAGTTAACCCAACGCTCGCGTTTGTACATTTTTTTAAGCACAATAACACCAATCATATTTACTACCATTACGCCCATTAGTACCTCAAACCAAAGTGCGCGATACACAATGGATTGCGACCCAATGGGCCCAAAG
>CAZGDC010000087.1:0-9751 GCA_964524405.1 uncultured Roseivirgaceae bacterium | reverse complement strand
GGCTTACACCTGAAAATAACGTTCGTATATTATCATTTGGCTAAGTTCTAAATTAATAGGGTATAATACAGCAAATTCTTAGCACTCCATTAAAACTGCCTCCTGCAATTCATTCCTAAGGTTACGAAGGACTACTATGGAGGATTTTAGCCATGTATCCAGCTACTATAAGTGGCAAAGATTTCTCCGTTGCACTACGAAATGACGTTCTTCTTTGAGTTTTTCATCAAACAGCACTATGACAATTCTTATTTTTTTCCGTAAAGGGCAGGATTGGTATTGGGGTCGTTATATAATTTCATCTGACGATAGACTTTCATAACTTTACTACCCGCTTTATAATCGGCTAATAATTGCCCAAAAGCAGTAGTTAAGTCTTGTTTTTGGTCTAATAAAACAGTTAAACGAGCTTGACTTTTTTGCTGGTGCGCTTCGTCTGCATCATCACGATTGGCTTGTTCTTGCATATGGTAAATTTTTAAGGCAAGAATTGAGAGTCGATCCACTACCCAAGCAGGACTTTCCGTATTTAATTGGGCATCAAAGTTAGGTGAAACTTCTTTGAATAAATTCAAAAACCAATCATCAATTTTTTCCACCATATCGGTTCGCACTTGGTTTGAGAGGTCTATTCTGCGTTTTAAATCCATGCCTTCTTGCGGATTAATACTAGGCACACGAATTAAATCTTCGAAATGCCATTGTACCGTATCTACCCAGCATTTATGAAATAGAAGCGCTTGAAAACTTCCATCTTCGTGTGGGTTTTCAAGTACTTGATCTACCGTATCTTTTAAATGGTATTGATTGATACAGGCATTAAAAATCGAAAAATATTGATTGACAGAAATCATAATTAATTTAATTTAGCAAGGGATAATTTTATTCTACTAATAGCCTCTTTTAAATCTTGCTCAGAGGCAGCATAACTTAAACGTACACATTCGGGCGAACCAAATGCTTCGCCAGTTACCAAAGAAACATGGGCTTCGTTTAGCAAGTACATACACAAATCGCTGGCATTATTAATAGCATAATCTCCAAACGAAGTGCCAAAATAGCTAGATATTTCTGGGAAGAAATAGAAAGCACCTGTTGGCATATTTACTTTTAGTCCAGGGATTTCAGTTAATAAATTATAAACAAGCTCTCTACGCTTTAGGTATTCGGCAGCCATTTTTTTTGTTGGCTCAAGGCTGCTTGTTAAGGCTGCTAAAGTGGCTCTTTGAGCAATACTATTAGCACTTGAAGTAAATTGCCCTTGAATTTTAGTACACGCTTTGGCTATAGCTAATGGCGCAGAAATATAACCAATTCTCCAGCCTGTCATCGCAAATCCTTTAGCAACTCCATTTACAGTAACCACTTGATCTTGCATTTCGGGAAAAGAACCCATACTAACATGTTTGCCTGTAAAGTTAATATGTTCATATATTTCATCGGCAATTACAATGATGTTAGTATCTTTCAACACATTTGCTATTGCTTTTAGTTCAGTATGTGTAAAAACAGAGCCTGTAGGATTACACGGAGAGGAGTAAATTAATGCTTTTGTTTTAGGCGTAATAGCTTCCGCCACTTGAGCAGCCGTGGCCTTAAAATCATTTTCGATAGTGCCTTTTACTAAAACAGGAATACCTTCCGCTACTTGAATCAAATCAGCATAACTTACCCAGTAGGGGCTAAGTACGATTACTTCATCGCCTGGATCGAGCAATGACATAAAGACATTTGCCAGCGATTGCTTGGCTCCTGTTGAAACAACCACATTAGCTGTTTCCGTTGGGATACCATTTTCCGTTTTAAATTTAGTTGCTATGGCTTCACGCAAATCTGCATAACCAGGTACAGGTGGGTATCCAAAATAATTACCAGAGTCAATCGCCTCTTTTGCAGCTTGTTGGATGTGTTCTGGTGTTTTAAAATCAGGCTCGCCCAAACTTAAACTAATCACATCTACTCCTTGGCTTTTTAACTCTCTTGCTTTTTGAGCCATTGCAATGGTGGCAGATTCTTCCATTGCTTCTAATCGTTGCGATATTAATCCCATTGGTTTCCTATTTAAGCAGGCAAAAATAGTTGTATAACCTTAAATCCGCAAGGCACTTCGTAATGAAAGACATACTTCTATAAGATTCTTACCATTTTCCTACGCTGATTTCAATAAAATTCCCTCTCTGAATGACGTGGAGGGTTCTGCATCATTTAGAGAGTGTGATTTATTCCAATTTAATAGCTGGGATTTCAGCTTCACTTACCATTTTGTTAAAGGCAGGAATTTCCTTTTCAAAAATACTTTTGAGTTTGGCTAGTTTTACCTCAATTTTAGCCGTTACTTCTTTCCTAAAAGCTTCATCTTGATTGGTAGGGGGGTAATCGCCCATGGAAACCAAGGCACTTAAATGTGCCAATTTATTATTTAATCTAATAGGGAAGTTCAACGGGTCTTGCCCACTTCTATTTTTAGTTTGATATAAAGCCTCCTCAATTAATTCCATATTTTTTAGAATAGATTTAGCCGTGTCTGCCAATGCTTTTTGATTCTCTTCAAAATTGGCTTTTACAAAATTAATTTGCGTGCGTGCTTTTCTAATGTTGATAATGGCTTCGTGCGTTTCGGTAAGCTTAGTGCTTACAGCCAATAAAAAATCAAACTGCGCTTTTAATTCTTCTTGCGAAGATTCTGATCGCGGGTCGATTAAGATCTCAAAATCTTGAGCGAACTCTTCATTATTTACTTTTAGCACCACTTTATAATTGCCAGGAATGGCTTTAGGGCCAGAGGTTCCTGCCCACCACATAATCATGCCATCAAACTTTTTGGCATCGGGGTAGCGCATATTCCACACAAACCTATTGAGCCCTTTTTGAGCCTTTAATTTCAGGTTCTCTTCTTTAGCAGTTGTGCTAAAATGCCGAATTGTATCTCCGTTGGCTTCTAAATAAGTTAACGAAATAGTATCGGTAGAGTCTGGTTTTGTAGGCAAGTAAAAATAAGTGGGTACTCCACCAGTGTGGTTCTCGCCAGCGGTTAAGCTTTTACTCCAGTTACCTCCAGACATACGATACGCAGGCATTGGTTTTAATAGTGTTGCGCTTGTTTTATGGGCAGATGTAACCTGATGAATTACGGTAAGGTCGTCAATTATCCAGAAACTTCTACCTTGGGTAGCGGCAATTAAATTATTGTTTTTTATGGTTAAGTCTGTAATAGGCACAATGGGTAGGTTTTGTTGAAAACTTTGCCAACTAGCTCCATCATCAAACGATACGTACATGCCTGCTTCAGTTCCTGCATATAGTAAACCTCTTTGTTTTGGATCGGCTCTCACAACCCTTGTAAAATGCTCGGAATTTATTCCATTGGTAATTTTTTTCCAGGTGGCACCATAATTTGTGGTGTGGTATAAATAAGGGGTGTAATCCCCTGTTTTGTATTTTGTGCCTGCTACATAAACACCTCCTTTATTAAAAGGATCAATGTCAATGCTATTAATCATCATCCATTCGGGCATATTTACGGGAGTAACATTTTTCCAAGTTTTTCCATCATCTTTAGTGAGGTAAATAAGCCCATCATCGGAACCTGTCCATAATACACCTTTTTCGTGGGTAGAAAATGCTACGGAAAAGATGGTTCCGTAATATTCTACTGCCGTATTATCTTGGGTTAAAGGGCCTCCTGATGATTTTAAAGTAGCAGGATCATTTCGTGTTAAATCAGGACTAATCACTTGCCAACTTTGTCCTTGGTTGGTAGAAAAATGTACGTGGTTTGAGAATGTATAAAGTTTGGCTTTATCAAATGGGGAAAACTGAATAGGGAAATTCCATTGAAAACGATATTTCATGTCTTCTGCTCCGTGTCCCATTGGGTTATCTGGCCACACATTTATAGCACGAACCGCTTTTCTTTTGTGGTCGTATCGGGTTAAGAATCCGTCATAACTACCTCCATACACAATGTCATTATTCGTTGGGTCGGGTGCTAAGTGCGCGCTTTCGCCTCCTGCAGTTGACTCCCAATCATTTTCGGAGATGGAGCCTCCAGCAGATCGGTGATTGATTCGAATGGCAGAGTTATCTTGCTGTGCGCCATAAATTCGATACGGAAAATGATCATCGGTTGTAACACGGTAAAACTGTGCCGTGGGTTGGTTCATATAGGTTGACCAATTGGTGCCCGCATCAAAACTCACTTGGCCTCCGCCATCATCGGCTACAATCATTCGATTATTATCTTCGGGAGCAATCCATAAATCATGATGATCTCCGTGAGGGGTAGGAATAGATTCAAAAGATTTGCCTCCATCGGTTGATACATGAAACTGCACATTGGCAACATATACTTTATTTTCATCTTGCGTATCGGCATAAATACGAGTGTAATACCAAGCACGTTGGCGAAGTTTGCGAGCTTCATTAATTTTTTCCCACGTTTTACCTGCATCTTCAGAGCGATATATTCCACCTTCTTTGGCTTCGATTATGGCCCAAACCCTGTTTGAATTTACAGGAGAAACGGTAACACCACTAATTCCCCAAATTCCTTTAGGTAGTCCTTTATTGCTGGCAATCTCTTTCCAGTTTTCACCTGAATCGGTGCTTTTCCATAAGGAAGACCCAGTGCCACCACTTGATAAACTGTAAGGTGTTCTACGTACATTCCACGTACTGGCATATAGCACTCGGCTGTTGTTTGGGTCGATAATTAAGTCAACCGCACCTGCATCTTTATTGGCAAATAATACCTTATTCCACGTTTTTCCTCCATTTATACTTTTATATACACCTCTTTCATTGCTTGATTTATATAAATCGCCCAACACGGCCGCATACACAATATCTGGGTTTTTAGGGTTGATTCTTATGCGTGGGATATGACGTGAATTTGTTAATCCAATGGCTTTCCATGTTTTACCAGCATCTACTGATTTATACATACCATAACCAGAGGAAACATTGCCTCTTACGGTAACTTCACCGCCACCCACATAAATTACATTGGGGTCGTAGGTGCTAACCGCTATGGCACCTATTGAGCCTCCAAAAAACCCATCCGAGATGTTTTTCCATGTGCTTCCTCCATCTTCGGTTTTCCATATTCCACCCCCTGTGGTGCCCATATAATATAAGTTAGGTTTATTGGGCACGCCTGTAACGGCTGCAGATCTGCCCCCTCTAAAAGGGCCAATATTGCGCCATTTAAGCCCGTTATACAGCGCAGTGTCTATTTTAACAGTGGCAGTTGTTGACTTCTTTGATTTTTTTCGTTGTGAAAAACTAGGCTGAAGAATGAAAAACGTTAGTAAGGTGAGTAAAATATATTTTTTCATAAGCGTAAAAGTTAGGTAATTTGGATAGAAAATTAGCAAATAAAAAGGAGGAATAAAAACTGCTTTTTTAAGCGGAACTATATACTTGGTGAAAGGTAATATTTAGGAAATAATTAGATTGTTCTATTATTTTGCCTCGATATTGCAAAAAATAGTTCAATCTAATTATTGCGACATCTCAAGATTAAAATGGCATTAGATGTAGGGGTTATTTTAGTTGCCTTAACCCCTCATACACCACAATACTTACGGAATTGGCTAAATTTAGGCTTCTGATATGTGGGCTGTGTATAGGTATTTTGAAAAGGTTATCTGCCTGTTTTTCTGTTATACTATTTGCTAAACCAACAGACTCTTTGCCAAATACCAAAAACATATTTTCTTGATATTCAATATCTAAATAATCTTTTGTGCCATGGCTTGATAAAAAAGCCATTTTTTTATTTTGGTGCTGGTTGAAAAAATCATCAGTAGACTCATAAATGTGTAAGGAGATGTGCTGCCAATAATCTAACCCTGCTCTTTTAACACGTTTATCATCAATATCAAATCCCAATGGTTTTACCAAATGCAAATTGCTTCCTGAAGCTAAACTAAGACGCCCAATATTGCCTGTGTTGGTAGGTATTTCGGGTTCTATAAGAACAATATTTAAAGGCATAATTTTCCTTGTTATTTATAACTAAATAGGGCTAAATTCTAACTAATACAGCAAAAATACGTAGCATTCCATTAAAAACCACCACTGCAAGTCATTCCGAAGGTTGCGAAGGAAGCCCTGTAGCCAGCTACTATAAGTGGCAAAGATTTCTCCGTTGCACTACGAAAAGACGTTCTTCTTTGAGTTTTTAGCGATAGCACTATGTATTTATCAGATAATATAAAATTGCTGTATTAGTTAGAGCTTACCTCTAAATAGCAGACTACTTTAAAGCAAACTCTTTATCTACCTCCCAACGTTTACCATTATGTTTAAGAAGCACAACTGAATTAGCTTTAAAACTAGCTTCAAAAGGTTTCGTTTTTAGTTGCTCCCATAATTGGTAAAACTGGGGCTTTTTTAAATCTCTAAACGCAATGGTAATATGTGGATGAAAGCCTCGGAGGTCTTTAGGAAAATCAAGATTAAGTTGTTGTCGTGCCATCTTTGTTATTATCTTTTTTAGACTAGTAAGTGCTTCGTTTTTTTCTACATCCACATAAATTACCCGTGGTTCAAAGCAATTAAAACCTTTAAGCAATACTTTAAAGGAGGAAACGGAAGAAGAACTTACCTCTAAACTTTTATATAATAACGTTTCTTTGGTTGATTTCCACTTAAAAGGCATAAGTAAAGTAATGTGGGCAGGAGAACGTAAGGCACCTTTAGAACCAACCTCTTTAAACACCCACTGTTTTAAATTCATTAGTTTTGATTGGATTGGCTCTGTTGGAACCAAGGCAATGAAGTAGAGGTTATGGTCGTCTTTTTTAAAATTCACTATTTTTAAAATTAGGATAGATTTCTATACTGATAAATGGAGGTTAGGAGTTGTGAAGAGATAAACTATACATTTATCATTTTGTTTTAATATCCATTCCAAAGGGCACTAACGCTAAATAAGCCAATTTTAAATGCTGTTGGGCAAATGGGATTCCTATAATGGTAATGGCAAATAATAGAGCTAATACCACGTGTATAATGGCAAGCTCAATGCCAGCAAAAAGTATCCAAATTACATTCATTATAATATAGAGGCAGCCTCCAGATCGTTGTGTTTGAATGGCTTCTCTACCAAAAGGCATGAGAGCCAAACCTGCCATTTTTAGTGTTTGTATGCCAAACGGAATTCCTATAATGGTAATCATTAATAGTAAGCTGCCAAAGAGGTAAATAAAGAAGACTAAAAATCCTCCGAGTACTATCCAGAGTACATTTAAAATGGTATTCATATATTTTTTTGAGTTGACCTTAAAGGCGTTATTCTTTGTTGAGTTCCCCTAAGGTAAATCCAACGTAAAGTTGTAAGAAAATGTTTCTAAAAACTACCGCATTGCCTACAGAACCGCCCGAAGTATTGGTAAATCCAACACCTGCCCGAGCTCCGTAATTACCAAAATCAGTTTCTTTTCCACCACCTATTAAACCTGTAAAGTCAAATCGTTTCACATTCTCTGTTATACTTTGCTTAAACCCATCATCGTGTAAATTTGCAAATAATAAATAGCCCAACTGGGTGCCAATTTCAAAATAAATATCGTTTTGATTATAGAATTTGATAAGTAATGGTACATTAAGATAATTATAGGCCAAAAATCTTCTGTTAATATTAGCGGCTCGTGCGCCCTGCATAGAGTAATGCAACTCTGCAATAAGGGCAAAACGTTGATCCAATCTTTGCTGATAATAAAAACCGGCATGCATTCTAAGCTGTGGTGCATTACCAGAGCTAAACTCACCTAATGTAGTAATATTAAATCCTCCTTTTGCTCCCCAAGTAGTTTGACTAAAGCTATAAATAGGAGAAATTAGAATGATGATAGACAGTATTTTTTTCATAATGGTTATTGAATATTTTTTAAAGATAGATACTCAGATTTAGATGACAAGCTTTTTTTGCAAAGTAGGATTAAAATCACATAAAAATAGAGATTCTCGTGTAACTTTGTAGTTTACTTTATAGGAGGAGTTATGTTAGAAAAATATTTTGAAAAATATAGAAAAAATATAATTGGAACGCATAAAAAATTTGATAGCCCTTATGGCGAAAAACAAATTATTTATGCTGACTGGACTGCCAGCGGGCGTATTTATGGCCCAGTAGAAGACAAATTGAGCGATAAATTTTACCCTATGGTGGGCAACACCCATACCGAAACCAATGTAACAGGCTCCTCTATGACTATTGCCTACCACAAGGCTATGAATATTATTAAAAAGCATGTAAATGCTTCTGCAGAGGATGTTATAATTTCCTCCAACTCAGGAATGACAGGTGTGATTAATAAATTTCAACGTATTCTAGGATTGAAAGTGTACGAAAAACACCGTAGGTTTATTAAAGTGGCAGAAGAAGATAGACCGATTGTTTTTATTACACACATGGAGCATCACTCTAACCAAACCTCTTGGTTAGAAACCTTATGCGATGTAGAAATAATTAAACCCAATAAAGAGGGCTATGTAGATTTGAACAGCTTTGCCAAATTATTAGAGAAGTACAAAAACAGGAAAACTAAATATGCTGCGGTTACTTCATGTTCTAATGTTACAGGCATTATAACTCCTTATTTTGAAATCGCAGAAATGATTCATGCGGTAGGGGGCTATTGCTTTGTCGATTTTGCTTGCTCTGCTCCATACATTGATATTGATATGCACCCCAAAAAAGAAGCCCAGTATTTGGATGCTGTGTTCTTTTCGCCTCATAAATTTTTAGGAGGGCCTGGTACAGCGGGTGTTCTTGTTTTTAACAAAGATTTATATAGTAATAAAATTCCAGATAACCCTGGAGGTGGCACCGTAGATTGGACAAATCCTTGGGGGCTGCACAAATATTTAGATGATATTGAGATGCGTGAAGATGGTGGAACACCCGCCTTTTTGCAAACCATAAAAACGGCTCTTTGTGTTAAGTTAAAAGAGGAAATGGGCACGGCTAATATAAAAGCAAGAGAAGAGGAACAAATTGATTTAATTTGGGATAAAATGAAAGCCATTTCAGGGCTACATATTTTGGCTGATAATTTTAAAGACCGCCTTGGGGTTATTTCATTTTACATTGATAAGCTCCATTATAATTTAGGAGTACGCTTGCTAAACGACCGGTTTGGCATACAAATGCGTGGAGGTTGCTCTTGCGCAGGCACCTATGGGCACTATTTATTACATGTAGATGAGGAAACCTCTAATGCCATTACTTCGGCAGTTACCCATGGAGATATGACTAATAAGCCGGGCTGGATTCGCATGTCGATACATCCCACCATGAGCAATAAAGAACTTGAGTATATTATAGATGCCCTCGTTCAGCTAGCAGGAAACTTTGAAGACTGGGGCAATGATTATGCATATAACCTACACACCAATGAGTTTACCTATAAAACTGGATCGTTTGATGCAGAACAAAAAGCCAAAGTGGAAGCATGGTTTGAAGGAAGTATGGCGTAGGCTTATTTTCTCTTTAAGGAGTGAAAAATAATATGTCCTTTTGGGGTGAACTAGTGTTAAGTTAAGTGTGAAATGGTGGTTAAGTTGAAGTTATTTATGTTTTTAGCGAAGTAAAAAAATAGGAGCATAGCTTTGCTACGTGAATATTTTTTTAGGAAGTTAAAAGCGGAAAGAACAAAACTTGGGCTGACAGTTTACACTTAACTTAACACTAGTAGTGGGTTCTTTAATTATCAATAAATTTTTGATAATCGGGTCTAGGTAA
>CAZGDC010000086.1:0-9768 GCA_964524405.1 uncultured Roseivirgaceae bacterium | reverse complement strand
CTCTCAATTATTTCTTGCTCAATTGTTAGTGTTAATTTTGTATTCATAATAATAAATTTCTAATTTACTTATGAAGCAAATATACAAAGCAAACTTTAATTGCACGTGTGATTAATTATTATTTAGCACGTGCTATTATTTTCTTGTGCCTAACGGGTTTTGTATGAATCGTTGGGCATTTCGAAGCATTTCATTTTCAGTTTACCGTAATGTTTATTTATATCGTACCTATTCAGCCGAAATGACTCTTGGGTGAATAGGTACTTTATATCTATAATTTTCATTTAATCACTTACTGCCCAATGATTTATATACTTTTTTGTGTTTTTGTAGTGGTGTGTCCTGCGTTACTTGAGGCTACAAGATAAAAATTAGTTCTTTGAAAACAAGTAACAGAACTGTGTTTGAGATGAAAGAGTAACTTTGGAGCCGCATCTTCGGAGTTATGGTCTTTTTGGCTAAGATGTATGAGTGCATTGGTCAAACCGCCTAGTGGTTGCTTACCTTTTACGGGTTGGTGCTGAGCGACTAAGGGTTAGCCTGTCAGCTGCGAAGCTTGCAGAGTTTAGCTATGGTGGGAGTAAAGAAGCTGAATGATATGATATTGCAAAAAATAACTCAATCTAATTATTACGACATCTCATAATTAAAATGGTATTACCTTAAATCCGCAAGGCACTTCGTAATGAAAGCCTTAAAATGCTGTTAGTCAGGCATTCGCACAGGTATTTGGAACGCCTGCCACGCAAAATTTGTGGGAAACAATGTTGAATATTGGTGAGTACCAAATACCGAGCAAATGACTGAATGATAGTATATTAAGGCTTGTAATAGATTTCCCTTGCGGATTTAAGGTATTATAATATACTTGGCATAAGTATTGAAGTACAAGCAGATTGAATTTTTAGGATGGCTAAATGGTTGTATTTATGCCATAATGACATATATATATATGAGTTATAAAAATAGACCGCTGTTAGATGAGTTTGCTCTATCCGAATTAAACCAAGATGACAGCCAAGATTTAATAGAATTAGTATCGGTTGATAGTGAAAAAGAGGACGTTGGAGAACTTCCTGAAGAATTGTCAATTTTACCTATAAAAAATACAGTTCTTTTTCCTGGGGTGGTAATTCCAATTACTGTTGGAAGAAAAAAATCTATTAAGCTGGTAAAAAAGGCTTATGGAGGAAACAGGCTTATTGGTGTAATCGCTCAAAAAAATAGGCAGGATGAAGACCCTGATGTAAAAGACTTGCATAAAGTGGGAACGGTTGCAAAAATTTTAAAAATGTTGGTACTACCCGATGGGAATACCACCATTATCATCCAAGGGAAAAAGCGCTACAAAATAGAAAAGGTTGTTCAAGAAGATCCATTTTTAATAGTAAAAGTTGAATACCTAACTGATAAAAATGTAATAAAGACTAAAACTAAGCAAGCTATTGCGCTGGTGCAGTCCTTAAAAGATGCTGCTACACGTATTTTGCATTTAAACCCAGACATACCACAAGAGGCGCAAATGGCCTTGGATAATATAAGTAATCCTTCTTTTTTAACTCATTTCCTTTCTTCTAACTTAAATGTAGATGTAAAAGATAAGCAGAAATTGCTTGAAATGAACGATGGTAAAAAAAGAGCCGAAGTGCTGCTTCAATACTTATTAAAAGAAGTGGAGATGTTAGAACTAAAGCATGAAATCCATAAAAAAGTAAGCACCGATATTGACCAGCAACAGCGCGATTATTACCTACGCCAGCAAATGAAGGTGCTGCAAGACGAACTTGGATTTGACGGCCCCGACCAAGAAATTGAAGAGCTTAGAACTAAGGGAGAAAAAAAGAAATGGCCTGATGAAATAAATAGACATTTTCATAAAGAGCTAGATAAGATTATTAGAATGAACCCTGCAGCTGCGGAATTTCCAGTAGCTATGAACTATGTAGAACTTTTGCTAGAGCTACCTTGGGATACCTACACCACCGATAACTTTGACCTAAAAAGAGCAAGAAAAATACTAGACAAAGACCATTTTGGATTAGAAAAAGTAAAGGATAGAATTATCGAATACCTTGCGGTGCTAAAGCTGAAGAAAGATATGAAAGGGCCTATTTTGTGCCTTTATGGCCCTCCAGGCGTGGGTAAAACTTCGTTAGGAAGGTCGATAGCCAAAGCTTTAAATCGCAGTTATGTGCGTATGTCGCTAGGTGGGGTACACGATGAAGCAGAAATTCGTGGGCATCGAAAAACCTATGTGGGCGCATTACCAGGTAAAATTATTAAAAATCTTAAAAAGGCAAAATCATCTAACCCCGTTTTTATTTTAGATGAAATAGATAAAGTAAATTCTGATTTTAGAGGAGACCCTTCCTCTGCTTTACTAGAAGTATTAGATCCAGAGCAAAACAGCACATTTAGTGATAATTATTTAGAAGTTGACTACGACTTATCTAAAGTTTTATTCATCGCTACGGCTAATTCGTTAGATACCATTCATCCTGCTTTACGTGATCGAATGGAGATTATTGAATTGAGCGGATACACCTTAGAGGAAAAAACTAAAATTGCACAACGGCATTTAATCCCTAAGCAATTAACCGAGCATGGGCTTACAAAAAAAGATGCCAATTTTCATAAAGATGGTATTGTAAAAGTAATTGATGGTTACACCCGCGAATCTGGAGTACGTAACTTAGAGCGTAGCGTAGGAAGTGTTATTCGCAATATTGCGAAATCAGTAGTAATGGAAGAAGAACACCCAACAATCATTAAGGCAGAAAATGTTGTAAAAATTCTAGGAGCCGAAATATTTGATCGCGAGTTGTATCAAGATAATAAATTGGCAGGCGTAGTTACGGGTCTTGCTTGGACACAAGTAGGCGGTGAAATTTTATACATCGAGTCGAGCTTGAGTAGAGGCAAGGGTAAATTAACAATCTCAGGTCAGTTAGGAGATGTAATGAAAGAATCTGCAATGGCAGCACTTTCTTACTTAAAATCGAGTGCCGATACATTGGATATTGATTATCGCGTGTTTGATTATTACGATTTGCATATCCACGTGCCAGCAGGAGCCGTGCCTAAAGATGGCCCCTCTGCAGGAATAACAATGCTCACTTCTTTGGCTTCCATTTTTACTCAACGCAAAATTAAAAAACAATTAGCAATGACGGGGGAAATTACGTTGCGAGGCAAAGTGCTACCTGTTGGAGGCATAAAAGAGAAAATTTTAGCAGCCAAAAGAGCAGGTATAAAAGAAGTGGTTCTTTGTTCTAAAAATAGGAGAGATATTGAAGAAATAGATGAACAATATTTGAAAGGATTTACAGTTCATTATGTAGATGTGGTTGATGAAGTACTAAAAATTGCCTTACTAAATCAAAAAGTTGATAATGCCATGACATTCATTATCCCAGAAGAAAAGAAATAACTATTATTGTAACTATTTAGCCGAAATGACTCTTGGCTGAATAGTTATACCATTTTAATTTTGAGATGTCGTAATAATTAGATTGAACTATTTTTTACAATATCGAGGCAAAATAATATAGCATCCCGAAACTTTCGGGATGGTATATTATTTTAACGATGAGAGTGTGAAAAAGAATCAATATAATGCGGCATTTCAATGTTAATATAGTATTACCTATTATTACAGTGTAGCCATAAAACCGTTGAAGCAAAGAGTAGCGTGTTTAAAATAACATCATTACATATTAAAACTCCAATTTTATTAATACTATTATTTGCTTGTATTCAAGTTTTTGCACAGCAAACAGGCACCACTGCCTACACTTTTTTAAACGTGCCCTATGGGGCAAAAATAGGAGGTGTTGGTGGTGTAAATGTTAGCTTATATGGTAACGACCCTAATTTGTTTTTAAGTAACCCTGCTTTGGCCTCAGATAGTTTATCAAATAGGGCAACCGTAAGTTATACGGCTTTCCCTACGGGTGTTGGTTTAAGTTCAGCTACTTACAGTCATTCCTTTAAAAAAGCAGGGTTGTGGTCAGCTGGGGTGCAATACCTATCTTATGGTAAAATTGATGGGTATGATGATGCAGGTAATGCCACAAATGCCTTTACACCAAACGATTATGCGATTACGATTAGTCACGTTCGAACCTCAAATAACATTCGGTTTGGAGCTTCGATAAAGCAAGTGGGATCTAATATTGCGGGCTATAAAAGCAGTGCCACATTGTTCGATATGGGCGGTTTATTTATACACCCATCTCAGCGATTTACGGTTGGTGTTACCATTAAAAATATAGGGTTTCAATGGCAGCAAATTTCTGAAACAATCGAAAGTACAGTACCTTTTGATGTGCAAGTAGGAGCAAGCGTAAAGCCATTGCATATGCCTTTTCGGTTCTCCCTTACATTTTACAAACTTAACCAATGGGATTTAACCTTGCCCAACGAAACGATTACTAATCAGTTTGCAGATAACCTAATGCGACATTTGGTAATTGGAACGGAATTATTAATTAATAAGCATATAACTTTGATGTTTGGATACAACCATTTAAGGAAAAGAGAGTTGAAATTTGAGGAAGCAGGCGGTTTCTCTGGCTTCTCATTAGGCCTCGATATAAAAACAAAAATAGTTGAATTAAGCTATGCGCTTGGAGGTTATAATGTGGCAGGTAATGCAAATATGATAACGCTTATTGTAGATATGAACCAACTGGTTAAAAATTAAAAAAACAATCATTCTGAACTAAATTCAGAATAATAACTGAAAAATACCGATATGAATATGCAATCAAACCTTACTCCGCAGCAAATTGTAAAGGAGTTAGATAAATATATTATAGGGCAGGCAGATGCCAAAAAAAATGTAGCCATTGCTTTACGTAATCGTTGGCGCAGAATGAATGTTGAAGGCGACCTTAAAACAGAGATTATGCCCAATAATATTTTAATGATTGGCCCCACAGGAGTAGGGAAAACGGAAATTGCGAGGCGATTAGCAAAAATTGCAGATGCCCCTTTTATTAAAGTAGAAGCTTCAAAATTTACTGAAGTTGGTTATGTAGGTAGAGATGTGGAAGGAATGGTGCGCGATTTAGTTGCCCAATCTGTCTCTTTAGTAGAAACAGCCAAAAAGGTAGAAGTAAAAGAGAAAGTAGATAAGATTGTAGAAGACATTATTTTGAATGCACTTATTCCTCCGATTAAAAACAATGGCGTTTCTACGCCACTTGGTAGCATGGAGGTAGTTGCTACGGAACCCAAAACAGATAGCGAATTAAACGAACGTACCCGCGATCGTTTTAGAGAAAAAATTAGGAATGGGGAACTAGAAGACCGCAAGATTGAAATAGACGTGCAACAGCCTTCTTCTTCAGGCATTGGCATGATTGGGGGCGGCATGATTGATGAAGCCTCTATGATTAATATGCAAGAAATGCTAGGCAATATGATGCCAAAACGAGCAAAAAAACGCAAAGTAACCATTGCCGAAGCCAGGCGTTTATTAATGGAAGCAGAAAGTGCCAAATTGATAGATATGGATGAGGTAAAAGAAGAAGCACTTGAAAAAGCGGCTAATTCAGGCATTATTTTTATCGATGAAATTGATAAAATTGCCAGTGGTGGAAGTAAAAAGAGTGGAGGTGCCGATGTAAGCCGCGAAGGGGTACAAAGAGATTTATTGCCAATTGTAGAAGGCTCTGCAGTAAACACCAAATTTGGTATTATTAAAACAGACCATGTATTATTTATTGCGGCAGGAGCATTCCACGTTTCTAAACCTTCCGATTTAATACCCGAGCTGCAAGGGCGTTTTCCTATTAGAGTAGAGCTCGAAAAGTTAACAAAAGGAGATTTTTATAAAATTTTAAAAGAACCAAGAACAGCATTAACCAAGCAATATGCAGCTCTTTTTAACTCCGAAGAGGTGGAACTTAAATTCACAGATGATTCGCTAAAATCCATTGCTGAAACTGCTTTTGAAATTAACGAAGAAGTAGAAAACATAGGAGCACGTAGATTGCAGACCGTAATGAGTCGATTATTAAACGATTTTCTATTTGATGTACCCGAACTCATTGGACCCAATGCAAAAATTTCCATCACTAAAGAAATGGTAGATAAGAAACTGTCGGGCTTAGTAAAAAACAAAGATTTAAGCCATTATATTTTATAGCTTAGATAGGTTTCTTACAACTTTTAGTTTGTTTCTTTCACTGGTCGTAGGGTCTCCCTGCGACCAATTTGAATCTTATGCTATTTTAATTATGAGGTTGTGAAAAAGAACCAATATAACACGGCATTTCAAAATTAATATAACATAAGTCCATTCAGCCAATAATATGCTTAGCCGCCTCTTTAGAAGCTACCTTATCACCAATAATATCGGTTAAACTTTTATAGTTAATACCATTTTCTAGTAAGCTTTGTAAAGAGGCAACGATGTTGTTTGTGGTGCATTTATGCTGTAGCAGTTCGGGTACCATTTCTTCATTAACAATAAGGTTTACCAAACTCATGTATTTTACCTTAACCACTCGTTTGCCAATAGCATAAGATATTGGGCTTGTTTTGTATATAACCACTTGAGGTGTGTTAAACAAGGCCGTTTCTAAGGTGGCAGTACCCGAGCAAACAATGGCGGCTTGAGCATAACTTAGCAAGTCATAAGTCTGTTCAAAAACAAGTGTAACATTATCATATTTAGCAATGGATTCGTACATCTCAATTGGCAAGTTATTTACACCTGCCACTACAAATTCTCTGTTAGGAAATCGTTCTATAACGGTTGCAATGGTGGGTAAAATTTTAACAAGTTCCTGCTTGCGGCTCCCAGGCAAAACAGCAATAATTTTTTTGGATAGATTATTTTCAGAAATAAAGGCTGTATTTACTTTATGCCCTTGAACGGCCTCAATTACTGGGTTGCCTACGTACTCTACTTTCCAATCAAATTTTTTATAAAAATCTACTTCAAAAGGAAGTATGCATAACATCTTGTCAACACGGTCTTTAATTTTATAGGCTCTTTTCTGATTCCACGCCCATACTTTGGGCGAAATATAATACACAACCTTAAACCCATTTTTCTTGGCAAACTTGGCAATTTTCAGATTAAACCCTCCATAATCAACCAGTATGAGTACATCTGGCTGCCAGTGGCTAATATCATTTTTGCATTGTTTAATAAATTTAGAAATAGAAAACAGATTTAGAAGCACTTCTAAAAAACCCATAAAGGCGAGTTTTCGATAATGAACCACCATTTCTCCTCCCACAGCCTGCATGTAATCACCACCCCAAAATCGAAAGGTTGCATTTTTATCTTGCTTTTTTAAAGCGTTCATCAAATTAGAGGCGTGTAAATCACCCGATCGTTCACCTGCAATTAAATAGTACTTCATAGTAAAAAATTAGAGGCACAATATTACTTGATTTTTTCGCTTCACTTCTAACTTCTGTCTTCAAATTTGTTATCCAAAACTTTAGTGTAGGGCAACTTTTTTCCTAACTTGCAACCTATGGAAATGCGGAACACCTCATTACTTCTACTTACGATAATTGTCCATTTATCATTCACCTCCTCTTGCCAAACTAAAAAAGAAGATATGCACGAATTTACTAATAAATTAATTAAAGAGTCGAGCCCATATCTATTGCAACACGCCCATAACCCTGTGGATTGGAACCCTTGGGGTAGCGAAGCCTTGGAAAAAGCAAAAAAAGAACAAAAACTCATTGTTGTGAGTGTGGGGTATGCAGCTTGCCATTGGTGCCATGTAATGGAACACGAGTCGTTTGAAGATACCGTGGTGGCCAATCTGATGAATAAATATTTTATATCCATTAAAGTAGATCGCGAAGAACGACCCGATATTGACCAAGTGTATATGGACGCTGCCCAAATTATGACGGGGCAGGGAGGGTGGCCTTTGAATGTAATCTGCTTGCCTGATGGGCGACCTATTTATGCAGGCACTTATTTCTCTAAAGAAAATTGGATGCAGGTACTTAGCAGGGTACAAGAATTTTATGAGAAGAACCCAGGAAAAGCCATTGAGCAAGCTGATAAAGTGCAAAGTGGAGTTAATAAAATGAGTATTATTAATGTAAGCGAAGCCAAAGAATTTGAACAAAAAGTATTGGATAAGGCAGCTGACGAGTGGATTAGTGGCATTGATGATAAAAAAGGAGGTCGCAGAGGGCATATAAAATTTCCAATGCCTATTTCTTTCATCGCTTTATTAAATTATGCAACGGATTATACCAATAAAAAAGGGGAGGCAGCTGCTTTAACCACATTAGATAATATGGCCTATGGCGGTATTTACGACCATATTGGGGGAGGGTTTGCTCGCTACTCAACTGATTCAGATTGGCACATTCCTCATTTCGAAAAAATGCTTTACGATAATGGTCAATTATTAAGTGCTTACAGCAACGCATATAAGCTTACTAAAAACCCTCTTTATGCACAAGTAATTAGGCAAACCATTACGTTTTGTAATCGAGAATTATACGATGGAGAAGCGGCTTACTATTCATCATTAGATGCAGATAGCGAAGGGGAAGAAGGGAAATACTACGTGTGGAGCAAGCAAGAGGTTGAAGAAGTAATTGGTAAAGACCAAACGGATTATTTGGCTTATTACGATGTTTCTGAGCAGGGAAATTGGGAAGGGAAAAACGTATTTCGAACATTAACACCCATAGATGAATTTTGCACGAAAAATAACCTAGACATAGCTGATTTTGAAAGTCAAATTAAATCCAATAACAAATTGCTATTAAAAGTGCGTGAGCAGCGCATTCACCCAGGATTAGATGATAAAATTCTGACTTCTTGGAATGCCTTAATGATTGCAGGGTTGGCAGATGCGTATGAAGCACTAGGCGATGAATCGTATAAAAAAGAGGCTCTTAAAACAGGTAATTTTATTTGGATAACAATGTGGAATGGGAAGCAGCTTTTTAGAAACCACAAAAATGGAAAATCTTCCATTAATGGATTTAGTGAAGATTATGCCGCCACCATTCAAGCGTTTATAAAGCTATATCAAATTACATTTGATGAAGAGTGGCTTAATAGAGCGCAAACATTAATGGAAGTGAGTTTTAAAAACTTCTTTAATCACGAAAATGGATTGTTTAATTTTAAATCATCAGAAGATGTAAACTTATATGTTCAAAAATCTACCATAGATGATAATGTAATTCCTTCGGCCAACTCTATGATGGCACTTAATTTATATTATTTGGGGCATTATTTATATAACGAAGACTATTTAAAACAAGCAAAAAAAATGCTCAACTCTGCCATTCCTTATATGGAACAGCAAGCCTCATTTTATTATAATTGGTTTGAGCTGTACCGAAGAATGCTTAAAGAACCCTATGAAGTAGCTATTGTAGGTAAAAATGCTGAAGAAAGGAGGAAAGATTTGGCTTCAAATTATTTACCCAATGCTCTTTTATTAGGGGGGCAGTCAGAAGGTAGCTTGGAATTACTTCAAATGAAATTGCAGCAAGGCAAAACGATGATTTATGTATGCCAAAATAAAACCTGCAAACTGCCTGTGGAAAATATAGAAGACGCTTTAAGCCAGATAAAAAAATAAGTGTGTCTATTCCTTATTTCAAACGCAGGTTTATAGGCAAAAATAATTTGTAATCAAGAGAGGTTTAATATTAATAGGGTATAATACCATTTTAATTTTGAGATGTCACAATAATTAGATTGAACTATTTTTTGCAATATCGAGGCAAAATAATATAGCATAACTGGTTATG
>CAZGDC010000085.1:0-9789 GCA_964524405.1 uncultured Roseivirgaceae bacterium | reverse complement strand
GCTAATTGATGGCATGGGAGGTTCCAAAGAACGTTGGTGGGGTAAAAACAATTGGTCTAATGGCTTAGAAACCACAGAAGCTTTAATTAAAAAAGGATTTGCTGTTTTTACCATTGATGCTGCCATGCATGGAGAACGAATCGCTAACCCTGATATTTTTCCAAAACCACTCTCTTTGCGAAAAGCAGGCTTGATGCATACCGTTCAAAACATGATACATCAAACCGTGCAAGATTATAGGCGAGGGTTGGATTACCTCGAAACAAGAGCGGATATTGATACAGAAAGAGTTGGTGCTTATGGGTTAAGTATGGGCGGTACGGTAACATTTATACTTACAGGGTTGGACGAAAGAATAAAAGCTGCTGTAACAGGAATTACCGTAGTTTATGGAAACAGATATAGTACCACAAATGCTTATAATTTTACTCCTCTAATAAAAACTAAGCCTTTTTTAATGCTAATGGGCGATAGTGATAGCTATTATACGCCCCAAACAGCTACCCAGCTTTTTAATACCATAGGTGGCGATAATAATAAACTCATTATTTTTAAAGGAGGACATAAAATACAACCAAGTTACATTCCAATAATAGCTGAGTGGTTTGGAAAAAGGCTAAAATAAGGCAGAGAGACAGCAATTGCCAATGATTGGATTAATTTATTGATGCAAGCGAAAAATCTCCTAGTTTTGTGCACTAGTAAAGATTGTGTAAAAAAACAACAACTCAAAAATGGATAAAAGTTCAATTACGCCCATTCAACGGTTTTGGCTGCTATTAAAGCCTGATGGGAAAGAAGTACGCAACATTTATATTTATTCTATTTTTAGTGGGCTTATAAGTTTGTCACTTCCCTTAGGAATTCAAGCAATTGTAAACCTAATACAAGGTGGACAAATAAATACATCATGGGTAATTCTTGTCTTTTTTGTTGTATTGGGGATTGCTATTACTGGAGCACTTCAAGTTTTTCAATTAAGAATTATGGAAAACTTACAACAAAAAATATTTGCACGAGCTGCGTTTGACTTCTCTCATCGAATTACTAAAATAAAAATAGAGGCCCTTTATAAACACTATGCACCAGAATTAATGAACCGCTTTTTTGATGTAGTCTCGGTTCAAAAAGGGCTTACAAAGATTTTAATAGATTTTTCTGCCGCTATTTTTATAATTTTCTTTAGTTTAATATTACTTTCTTTTTACCACTCATTTTTTATTTTATTTAGCGTATTGCTATTGATTCTAATCTACGCTATTTTTAGATACACAGCTAAAAAGGGAATGTCAACCAGTCTTCAAGAGTCTAAATTTAAGTATAAAATTGCCTATTGGTTAGAAGAGGTGGCACGAACAAGCATAAGTTTTAAATTGGCAGGAAAATCAGACCTCCCCTTACAGCGAACAAATAAATTTTTAGATAAATACCTAATAGCACGAGATGGCCACTTTAAAGTGTTAGTTCAGCAATATTCTTTATTAATTGTTTTTAAAGTGGTCACCGCTTCTGGGCTTTTAGCCATGGGGGGGTATCTAGTAATGGATCAACAAATGAATATTGGGCAGTTTGTTGCCGCAGAAATAATAATCTTAATTGTTATGGCTTCGGTAGAAAAATTAATTTTAAGTGCAAACTCTATTTACGATACATTAACATCACTTGAAAAAATAGGTCAAGTAACCGACTTTGAGCTCGAAAGAGAAAATGGAACAATATTACAAGACTTTGAACAAGATGGAGGGTTAGAAATTGAGCTAAATAAAGTGAACTTTGCTTACCCCGAAGCGCAAAAAAAAGCATTGAATAATACTTCCATCTCTATTAAAAAAGGCGAAATGTTGATACTTACGGGCGAAAACAATGCTGGAAAAAGCACATTATTATCCGTGATTGCAGGCTTGTATGAACCACAAAGTGGATCCATTGTATATAATGGGTTGCCTATTGGTAATTTGTCTTTAAGCTCTGTTAGAGCATCGATAGGCGAATATTTATTAACATGTAAGCTGTTTGAAGGTTCAGTTTATGATAATATAGCCTTAGGGCGGCCTAGAGCTACTTTCGATCATGTAAAATGGGCTCTAAAGAATGTGGGCCTAGAAGAGTTTATTCAAAACCTTCCTGAAGGATATAATACAGAGCTAAATACCCAAGGAAAAGGGTTGTCGAAGAGTGTAGCATCAAAACTATTATTAGCAAGGGCTATTGCAACCAAACCCAAACTACTCTTATTAGAAGATATTTTTGGAAGTTTAGATAAAAAAAGCAGTAAAAAAATAATTGATTTTCTTGTAGATAAACAAAATAGTTGGACAATTGTAGCGATTTCTTCTAGTGCCTATTTTGCTAAGCTCGTTGATAATATTGCGGTACTCGAAGACGGGAAGGTAATAAGGTCTGGTAGTTTAGATGCGGTAAAAAATATGGTACAATTTAAAAACTAAAGAGCATGCTTAATATTTCGCACCATAAAATAACGAACCTATTAGCTAATGGAAAATACAGTGCTTGGAACAAATTAGAAAATCGAAAATCGAATAATGTACTACTTCGACTCGTAATGACGACTTTTGGGTTATTTTTTATTATAACCTTTTTGCCTTGGACCCAAATCATTCAATCTAAAGGAACCGTTACTACCCTAAGCCCTGAACAACGGCCTCAAACCATTCAATCTGTAATTGAAGGAAGAGTAGAAAAATGGTTTGTACAAGAAGGAGATTTTGTAAACAAAGGAGACACGATATTGTTTATTTCGGAAATCACAAATAAATACTTAGACCCTCGTTTATTAGAGAGAACCCAAGAGCAGATTCAGGCAAAAAAAATGGCGGCAAAGTCGTACATGCAAAAAGTAAAGGCAAAGGATAATCAAATAGGTGCTTTATTTAAAACAAGTAGGTTTAAAAGTGAACAAGCTAAAAATAAATTAGAACAAGCTCATTTACTGGTTACAAGCGATAGCATAGCCTACCAAGCTTCTATTATTGATTTCAATATTGGCAACGTTCAGTTTGAGCGTATGACAGAACTTTATAAAGAAGGATTAAAGTCATTAACCGATTTGGAAAAACGAAATCAAACCATGCAGAAAAACCAAGCGCAGATGGTGGCTAAAGAAAACAAGTTGCTTACATCTATTAACAAAGTACTGAATGCAGAGGTAGAACTAGTTTCTATTCAAGCTCAATATACAGAAAAAATAGCAAAAGCAGAGTCGGAAAAATTTACAGCACTTTCTAATATGTATAATGCAGAAATGGAGGTAACTAAATTACAAAATCAATTTTCAAATTTTTCTTTACGTAGCAATTTATATTATATAACATCCCCCCAAAGTGGGTACGTTACAGAGGCCATTCAGTCAGGAATAGGCGAAAACATAAAAGCAGGGGCAAAAATAGTTTCGATTATGCCCGAAAAGTATGATTTGGCTATTTCCATGTATATTAAACCTATAGATTTTCCGCTTATGGAAAAAGGACAACCTGTGCGTATTCAATTTGATGGTTGGCCCGCTATTATTTTTTCAGGTTGGCCTAATATTAGCTATGGTACGTATGGAGGAAAAGTATTTGCCATTGATAATTTTATAAGCAAAAATGGAATGTTTAGAATTTTAGTAGAACAAGACCCTGCCGACCACCCCTGGCCAGAGGCCATTAGAGTGGGAGCAGGAACAAGAAATATGGTTTTACTAAAAGATGTATTAATCGGGTATGAAATGTGGCGAAAAATTAATGGTTTTCCACCTGATTATTACAAACCTTTTACTAAAACAGAGAAATAGATAGATGAAAATACTGTTTCTTACTTTATACTTATTGGGTAGTGGTCTGGTTTTTTCTCAGAACGATAGTTTGGTGGTTTTATCTTACCAAGATTATATACTAAGGGTTAAAAGCGATCACCCTTTTGCAAAACAAGCCGACCTTAAAATTAATGAAGGAGAAGCTAGTTTGCTGTATGCAAAAGGCTCTTTTGACCCAAAGGCTTATACTGATATAGGGCAAAAATATTTTAATGGAACACAATACTATAGCCAAATAAATGGAGGCCTTAAAATACCCACTTGGTTTGGTGTTGAACTAAAGGGCGGTTATGAACAAAATCAAGGAGACTTCTTAAACTCTGAACTCACAACCCCTAATAATGGATTAATTTATGCAGGAATATCCGTTCCAATAGGCCAAGGATTATTTATTGATAAAAGAAGAGCAGATCTAAAAAAAGCACGACTTTTTCAGCAAATAACAGAAGAAGAAAGACAAATAATTTTAAACGAATTGGTTTTTGAAGCAGGATTAGCTTATTGGAAATGGTTTCAGGCCTATAACAGCTTATTGGTTTATCAAGAAGCCCATAGGTTAGCAAACATTAGGTTCGAAGCCGTAAAATTAGGCGCCAGACTAGGAGAGCTTCCTACTATTGATACCTTAGAAGCAGGCATTCAAGTACAAACAAGGCTACTGGGGGTTCAGCAATCGCAGCTAAAATTCAATAATGCCTCTGAACTATTATCTATCTATTTATGGGATGCCGGAGTCGTGCCTTTAGAACTTGCTCAAGGCACTATTCCAGTTACAATAAAGAACGTTTCGCTTCGTCCTTTTAAAGCTAATTTCTTAAATCAGCTAGATTCCTTGATAAGCATACATCCAGAATTAAACAGATCTCGGTTAAAAATAGGGCAGCTTGAAATAGACCAACGGATGAATAGAGAAGCACTAAAACCTGTACTTAATTTAAAATATAATCCTATTACCGAATTTACGAACGAAAACCTATTTGCTAATTATTCTATTAATAACTATACCTGGGGCATGGAATTTAGTATGCCTATTTTTTTAAGAAAAGAAAGAGGCTCCGTTAAACTAGGCGCCATAAAAATACAAGAATCTAATTTTAAATTAGATTTTAAAGAAGAAGCCATTCGGTATAAGGTTATTGCAGCCAAAAACCAATGGGAAACAACCATTGAACAAATTGAGCTATTTACACAAACCACACAAGATTATAAGGGGCTATTAGACGCAGAGCTTCGGTTGTTTGCAATAGGAGAAAGCTCCTTATTTATGGTAAACTCAAGAGAAGTTGGCTATATTCAAACCCAATTAAAACTGATAGAGTTACTAACCAAAAACTTAACAGCAGAGCTAAGTACGGTTTATGCACTAGGCTTGTTGTAAAATAAATTAACTCGATATTTTTCTATCAATAGTGAGTATAAAGACAATCTGCTAGGTATAAGTTTAGCCATTTACTGACCTTTGCTATTAGTACCCAAGACGATAAATTGATAATAGTAGATACCAGTAAGAATAGATTGGTTATTTTCGATTTATTAATAAGTTGATTTTAATAAACCACCTAGGTGCAGAGCCGTGAGTGATGAAATGAAATTTTCAGACTAAAGGGCTAGTGTGTTAAACTAAATGGGCTTTCCCCCTACGCAAAAATAGTGTAATTATGATAATAGGAGTATTAAGAGAGCATTTTGACAAAAAGGTTGGACTCGTTCCAAGCATTGTTAAAAAAATGACAAAAAAAGGCTACACCGTTAAGGTTGAATCCAAAGCAGGGAGAAAGTCATTTATTTCTAATGCCAATTTTGAAGCATCTGGAGCCAAAATTTGTACAAGAGAAACCATATTCAACAAAGCCGATATCATTATCACCTATACACCTTTAATAGATGAAGAAATAAAACTATTAAAAGCAGGATGCATTTATATATCACATTTTAAGCCCTACATATTTAAAGAAGTAGGGGAAAAACTGCAAGCTCAAAATATATGGGCATTTAGTTTAGATATGATTCCAAGGTCATCCATCGCCCAATCTATGGATGTACTCTCATCCATGTCTTCTATTGCAGGATACAAAGCGGTACTTAGAGCCGCTGATATATTACCCAGGTATTTACAAATGATGATTACTTCGGCAGGAAGTATTAAGCCTGCTAAAGTTTTTGTAATTGGTGCAGGTGTAGCAGGGTTGCAAGCAATAGCTACCGCCAAAAAACTAGGTGCAATTGTGGAAGCAGTTGATACTCGAGTGGAAACAGAAGAAGAAGTGAAAAGTCTCGGAGGTAAATTTTTAAAAGTAGAAGGAGCAAACCAAGCCACTAATCAAGGATATGGAGCTCAGCAAAGTCAAGCGTTTATAGCCAAGCAAAGAGCGTTAATGTTTGAAGCTATTTCTAGTTCTGATATTGTTATTTGTACCGCTACCGTAAGAGGCACAAAAGCACCCATAATAGTTACCAAAGAAATGGTAGAAACCATGAGAAGGGGAAGCGTAATCATAGATTTGGCAGCAGATGCAGGAGGAAACTGTGAGCTTACGGAGGATAATAAAACGGTTATTCACAACTATGTACATATAGTAGGAGATTCCAACCTTTCAGATGCTGCTGTAGTAGATGCCAGTACGCTTTTTGCTAATAATGTATTCAATTTTTTACAGTATATTTCTGATGATAGCCTTAACATAAAAACCGATTTACAAGACAATGAAATTTTTAAATTATCCTGTATTTCTACACCTAAATAAAACGAACATGAACACTATTTCGAATTTTATTATTGAAAATATAGATGTTATTTACTTAATTACCTTTGCGGTTTTCCTTGGGTTTGAGGTAATTTCAAGTATTCCTACCGTATTGCATACACCACTAATGTCGGGCTCAAATGCCATTAGTGGCGTAGTACTTATTGGTGCCATTTTGTTGATAAGGCAAACTGACCCATCCAATTATTTTACATTAATTATGGCTGTTTTAGGAATTGTATTAGGTACATTAAATCTTGTAGGTGGCTTTGCCGTTACCCACAGAATGCTAGAAATGTTTAACAAAAAAGGTAAAAAGAAATAAAATGGGAGCGTATTTAGACATTATATTATTTGTAGCATCCATCTTGCTAATCGTTGGGTTAAGAAAATTATCACATCCAGATTCAGCGAGTAGAGGTAATTCCATTGCAGCATTTGCACTTGGCTTGGGGGTGGTAGTTGCCATTTTTTATCCGTTAGAGACTCAAAACAACAACTATTTGTACATAGCCATCGGCATTTCTATAGGGGCCATTATTGGTATTATTGTGGCAAATAAAGTAGAAATGACAAAGATGCCAGAAATGGTTTCTCTGTTAAATGGATTTGGGGGCCTTTCAGCAGCCATGATTTCATTGGTGTGGATAATGAACAACCAGTTTATAGGTGAAACAGGTCAGTTGTTTATCGTATTACTTAATCTATTCCTAGGGTTTGTGGCTTTTTTAGGATCATTAATAGCCTTTGGCAAACTTAGCGGTAAATTACAGGATAAGCATTTAAAAATTCCATTTTCAACCGTTGTTAATGTTATCATTCTTGTAATAGCAATAGCATCTATTTGTTTTTTCTCCTATAACGGATTTTTAACAACGCCTCAATTAATTATATTTATAGTTGTGTCCTTATTATATGGGCTTACGTTAGTTGCCCCAATTGGAGGCGCAGATATGCCAGTAGTCATCTCCTTATTAAATTCACTTACAGGCATTACGGCTGCTATTTCGGGAGTAATGACGGGTAATAAGTTGATGCTCTTAGGCGGTGTTTTGGTTGGGTCTTCTGGTATTATATTAACACTACTGATGTGTAAAGCAATGAACCGACCTTTGTTGAGTGTTATATTTGGCAACTTCTCATCAAGTCAAGGGAGTGAATCAAGTGTAGATGGAAATATTAAAGAAATTAACCCATCTGATTTAGCCATTCAATTGGCCTATTCTGATAGAGTATGTATTATACCAGGATATGGAATGGCAGTAGCTCAAGCACAAAAGGTTATTAAAGAAGTAGAATCTATCTTAGAATCTAAAGAGGTAGAGTTTAAATATGCCATACATCCAGTAGCTGGCAGAATGCCTGGCCACATGAATGTTTTATTGGCAGAAGCGGATATTTCGTA
The DNA here is from genome assembly GCA_964524405.1 of uncultured Roseivirgaceae bacterium. Lineage (GTDB taxonomy): Bacteria > Bacteroidota > Bacteroidia > Cytophagales > Cyclobacteriaceae > JAKISE01. Next base: position 1,826 of record CAZGDC010000085.1, on the reverse strand, counting down.
CGACAAGCTGTTAGATTTAGAGGATGCGAACAACTATTTAGAAACAACCGATGTAGCCATAGTGGTAGGCGCCAATGATGTGGTAAATCCTTCTGCAATTGACGACCCAAGTAGTAAGATTTATGGGATGCCTATTTTGGATTTATCTAAAACAAAAAATGTAATAGTTTTAAAAAGAAGTATGAATCCTGGATATGCAGGCATTCAGAATCCGCTATTTTTTAAAGATAATAATAAAATGCTATTTGGTGACGCAAAGAAAACACTAGAAGTAATAGTAAGAGAATTAAAAGATTTGTAAACCTAATAGCATAGCAGTAATATGTTCAAATCCCCCAACCAACCCAATGCGGCATTTCAATGTTAATATAGTATCAACAAAAAAACATGTTTTATTTTAAAACTAATGGATAACTGACGAATACTAATCTTAACCCTACATCACAACATCATCTATTACGCTTTTCAACTTTTCTAAATGTTTAAAATCAATATTTACAATAGGTAAGCCATAAATTACAGGCATATTGTCTCCAAATTTCTCTAGCACTAATTTTTCTATCGTATTAAATAAAGAGGATTTGGTTCTTCCAATGAGCAATTGAGTATTTACATTCTCAATATCCCCTTTATCATTTTTAAAACTACTTACCGTATTACTTACCGTAGCTCCCGTAATATAACATTTGTTAATTAGCAAATCTTCAATTTCTTTTAGTACCTCTGGGTGTTTAGATATTATATGTAACTGTATCATTTTTATTAAATTTTATAGAGTGATAAATGTAGCTTAAATTCAGCTAGTGTTAAGTTAAGCATACTATGTCGCACCAAGTTTTGTTCTTTTTCGTTTTTACTCACGATAAAAAGGTTCAAGTAGCTACGGCTATTATTACTTTTTATCCTATCGTAAAATTCAAAAAACAACTTCAACTTATACGCCATATTACACTTAACTTAACACTAGTTAATATTTTTTAATGGTGTTAAAAACCAACTAATACTCCGAGGCAGAGCCATCGGAGTATTAGTTGGAGTTTGCTTTGCAAACAATCTTGTTTCCGACCCAAAGGGTCGGGGAATTAAACCAAATGGGCTATCGCCCTGCGATTAAAAAATATAATTCAGTATATTGTTTGCTAGTATCGGTTAAGTGCAGGTAAATGTTTTAGCACGAGCCATATTGCCAATAATGGATGCATACTGAATAACGAGCTTATTTATTTTGGTAAGATTAAGTGCAACTAAATATATTTTTGTATCGACCTATGCGTTCAATTATTTATGGTTGCGATTATCGATTTACACACTATTGCTATAGTACTAAAAAATGCAATAACGATAGTTATACTACTACTAACGATGGCTATTAAAATAAGTTGCTCTAGAGTATTGGGTATGATAAATAGTATATATCAGCTTTCTTTGCTTGGTAAAAAGTTTACTAATTGAGTATGAGAAAAGGGTTGCAAGTGGCAAGGTTTGTTTTTTATAATATGATTAAATAGAGATAATGGCACCTATTCAGCCGAGGTGCTTTCGAGATAAAAATAGTTGATTTTTTTGATAAACGAAGCTTATTTTTCTTAGCATAGCACCGCTATGGTACTAAAAATAGCTAAAGTTTAGCGAAAAAAGCACTTTTTTTTAGCCGGAATGACTCTTGGGTGAATAGTTACAGATAATGGAATGAAAGGGTTAAGCGGTTGTTGGTCAATCATTCGCATAAGTATTTGGATAGAGCTATCCTAAATTTCAAAGTCAAGTTTGTACGATTTAACAATTGTTAACCTTGAGATGAATTTATAACAGTACATTTACATAAG
>CAZGDC010000084.1:0-9959 GCA_964524405.1 uncultured Roseivirgaceae bacterium | reverse complement strand
AATTACCGAACCCACCACAGGCAGGTTTGAAATTAATGGTCGCGTATCCTCCTTATTAGAAGTGGGCACAGGGTTTCACCCAGAGCTAAGCGGCAGGGAAAATATTTTCTTAAATGGCACTATTTTAGGAATGAAACGTGCTGAAATTAAGACAAAATTTGATGAGATTGTAGCTTTTAGTGGCGTAGAAAAATTTATAGATACCCCCGTAAAACATTATAGTAGCGGAATGAAAGTACGCTTAGCCTTTTCAGTAGCTGCCCACTTAGAGCCCGAAATACTAATTATAGATGAAGTACTTGCCGTAGGAGATGCTGAATTCCAGAAAAAATGCCTAGGAAAGATGGATGATGTCAGTAAAAATGAGGGTCGAACTGTTATTTTTGTAAGCCATAATTTGGGAGCTGTAAGACAATTATGTTCAAAAGGTTTATTGCTCGATCAAGGAAAAAATATCTTACAAGCACCTATCGAAAGTGTAATTAAAAAATATTCTTTCAATGAAGATTCTTTACAGTTTTATAACCCAAAGAAACCAAATCAGGAAAAGAAATTTACTATTAATTCAGTTACTCTCTTAAATAAAGATGGACTGACCAATACTTTTTCTCATGATGAAGATATAGAAATACTAATAAATTTTCAAGCGAAGAAAGCATCTACCAAATTTAATATTTGCTATTCTGTTTATAATCAAAATAACCAAGTAATTTTTACAACCGACATTCCTCTACGCAAATATAAAATTGGAGAAAACACTAACTTATTTAGTTCAATTATTCCATCAAATACATTAACATCTGGTAACTACTCTCTTATGGTTGCTATACACAATCCTATATTTGGAGAAGGAGCAATTGAATATATTGACAATATTTGTCCTTTTAAAATTTATGATAATGGCTCTCATTTTATAAAATATGAAGGAGTTTGGGATATAGGAAGCATATTTGTAGACTGCAAATGGAAACTAAACTAAAGGTTATCTATGACTAAAATAAAGTACTTATATTTCATTATTCGATTATATAGTATTGGTGAACTAATCAAAATACTTGAAAGCAAAATAGTTTCCAAGAACAGCTTCTTTTTAAAAAATCATTTTTACATACACGAAATATGGAAAAAATATCCAGTTATACATAAAAAACAACATCTGATCGTTTCTATAAGTGATAACAAGATTCACTTAAGGTTAAAATCATCTGACCTTGCGGTTTTTACTCAAATAATTATAAACAACGAATATCTTCCACTAATTAACATAGCTGATTCGATTTTTGACTCAAATAAGCAAATATCAATTGTAGACTTAGGAGCAAATATTGGACTGACTAGTATTTATTTAAGGAAACATCTAAGAGTTCGAAATGAAATTATTGCTGTCGAACCTGATTTTAATAATTTTCAAATTTTAAAACTAAACTGCAATCCCCATCTTAGAATTAAGAAATTATTAGCTGCCGTTTGGTCAAGAAATCAAACACTAACTATTGATAAAAATTTTAGAGATAAACGTGAATGGGCAAGAACGGTACAACTAGCAAAAAATAAAAATGATTCAGAGAAGGTTGAAGGATTAAAATTACAAACAATCTTAGACCAACACAATTTAATAAAAATAGATATTTTAAAAATCGACATTGAAGGGGCCGAAAAAGAACTATTTCTTAATGACCCAAGTTTCTTGAAAATATTAAAGGATGTAAAATTAATTGCAATAGAAGTACATGAAGAATTTATAACTCAAGAAGCCATTTCTTCTATTTTATTAAGTCTTAATTTTAGATTAGAAATGAGTGGCGAACTGATTATTGGAATTAATGAAAGTATTTAAAACGCAATGCCTTCTTTCAGTTATAATGCCTGTCTTTAATTCTGAAAACTATTTAGAAGAATCTATTTTAAGTATCTTAAACCAAACTTATAAGAATTTTGAATTAATCATACTTGATGATGGGTCAACAGATGAATCAAAACATATTATAGCGCAATATGCGCAAAGTGATAAGCGGATAAGGCCCTATTACTCTTCAAAAAATATTGGTATCGTAAAACGATTAAACGAAGGCCTTTCTCTAGCAGAAGGCAACATTATTGCCAGGATGGATAGTGATGACATTTCTCTTCCAAAAAGACTAGAAACCCAATTATTATTTCTTAATGACAATCCACAAATTGATGTGGTTGGTGCTTCTACCATAACAATCGATAGTAATGGAGCCCAAACCGATGTAATAAGGAGAACCACAAATTCAATCCATCTTTATTGGATAAGCTTTTTTTCTAATCCATTATCTCACCCTACTGTAATGTTTAAAAAAGAGTCTATTTTAGCAATGGGAGGATATTTATTAAGCCAGTATCCAGTTGAAGATTTCGACTTATGGATAAGAGTCATGAAATCTGGACGAATTTCTAACATCGCTGAACCACTCCTAAAATACAGGATTCATCCCAATTCAATTTCAAAATCAAATTCAAATTCGCAATTAGAGAAATTTAATAAAATCCTAAATAATCATTGGAAATCCAATGCTCATATCGATAATATTGATTTAAGTTTAATGAATGTTTCATACTTAAACTTATCACAAATAAAACAACATTCTACACAAAATATACTTTCAAATTTTAATAAATTAATTACCCTAAAGAAAAACGTTGAAAATCATTACAATGAAAAATCTAAAAATATTGATATAGACTTTTTAAATAGGTCATTATTCATGTTTTCAAAAATAAAAAACAAATCAATTTTACTGTATTTAATATTAATTTTACGACTTTTCACCTTATACCCAACTTTACTTCTTAACGGACTTTGGAGAAAAAAAATCTAAATAAAAATGAAAAATAAAAAAGTTTTAGTAACTGGTGGTGCTGGCTTTATTGGCAGCCACCTCGTGTCGCAACTAATTGAGGATGGAAATGAAGTTATTGTGGTCGATACCCTTTTGAGAGGAAATAAGATCCCTTCAGAGATTTTTAAACAAGTTGAATTTCACAAAGTAGATGTTTGTGACAAAAGCAATCTTGAAAAATTAGGCGTAGGAGTTGATTACATATTTCACTTAGCTGCAATACTAGGTGTTGATATTGTTGCTGACAACCCTGTGGAGACTATGGAAACTGAAGTGCAAGGAATGCTAAGCGTAGCTAACTGTGCTATCACTAATAATATAGGGAAAATAATATATGCTTCTACAAGTGGCGTTTATGGCCATACGGCTTTGGAAAAAAGTGTGACGGAAGACATAATGATTGACCCTAAAACAAGTTATGCTATGGCTAAAAGATATAATGAAATATATTTAGCAGCATTATTTGAAGAAAAAGGTATCAATGGAATTGCACTCCGGTATTTTAATGTTTATGGGCCAAGGCAAGACAATAGAATGGTTATCCCTCGGTTTATAGAGCAAGCAAAAGCAGGAAGACCCATAACCGTTTTTGGTGATGGAAATCAGACAAGGGATTTTACTTGGATTGATGACACAATTAAAGCTAGTATTATGCTTGCTGATAAAGTAAATGGTGTTGAAATATTCAATATCGCTAACGAAGACGAACAAACTATATTGAGTATTGCTGAAAAAATTAAAAAAATAACCAAATCAACCTCTGAAATAAACTTTATAAATGCCCCTAAAAAAAGGTACGACTACGAAATAGGAAGAAGGTTTGGAAGCTCTAGTAAGCTTTTCAAGCATATAGGCTATAAACCTGATACAGATTTTGAAGTAGGGTTTAAGCAAATTATGGATAATGAATAAAAAGGGCACGACTCCTCCTTTAATTTCAATTTTAATGACTTCGTATAATTGCGAATTATACATTGAAGAGGCCATTAATTCTATAGTTAACCAAACGTATACAAACTGGGAATTACTTATTGCTGATGATTGCTCTACCGATGGCACTAGAATAAAAATAGATGGATTTAAGGATGGAAGAATTAAGACCTTTCACAATGATACAAACCTGCACTATTTAAGAACTAGAAATAAGCTGGTTAACCATGTAAACGGCAGTTATATTACACTATTAGATGCCGATGATACTTGTAGCCCAGAAAGATTAGAAAAACAATTAGCCGCTTTTGATCTTGATGAGAACTTGGGGCTTTGTGGCACTTGTATAACTTACATGGATGCCAGCGCAAAAAAGCTAAACATATCAGACACCAAAATTCTTACCTACAAGGAAATTAAAGAAGGGATAAAAACCAATAATATTTTTACAGGGTCAACAATAATGGTTAAAACTTCTGTTTGGAAAGAGTTTAATGGGTATCGTGATTACTTTAATTCATTTGGCTATGAAGATTACGATTTAACTTCAAGGATTATTGAAAAACATAAAGCCATTAACATACCAGAAAAGCTTTACCATTATCGCCAATACCCTGAGTCCTTCACCAAGAATAATTTATTAGCTAACCCTTTTAAATTGCATGGCTATAAACTAATTCAACAATTTATAAAGCAAAGAGCAATAACAGGAGCCGACAAATTAATGGAAAACGATTTCCCTTGGATAATTAATTTCATTCTTGAAGAAAACAAACCTTATGTGAAAGACACATCTTTAATATACAGGGATTTAGCTTGGTCTAGCTTTAATAGACAATCAAAAATAACGGCATTACATTATTGTTTTAAGGCATTATTACTCAAACCATTAGAACTTAATAATTACAAACTGTTACTAAATTTATTATTAATAGCTTGTCGATTTAAAAAGGTTTAGTATTTTTTAAGGATACAACTAATGAAGAAATGGTTTTTTTGACATTATGATTTTTTTGTACGATTTTTTGCGCCATACTTGACAAACTAGATCTATTTTTTTTAATCTCAATTATTGCAGTCTCAATATTAAAATCGTCTAACTCAGATTCATTAATTAAATATCCATTTTTTTTATCACTAACAATTTCTGCCACTCCACCAACATTCGTTGCAATTACAGGAATACCATAGGCCATAGCTTCCATTATCGAAACTGGAATACCTTCTGACTCACTCAAATTAATAAAACAATCTACTTTGCTTTCCGCATAATATTTTAAAATATCACTATTTGTAATTTCACCTCTAAACCTAAATTTAATGTTATCTTTTTCCTCAAGTACATTAAAAGCTAGTTCTTTCAACTGATCTTTTAGTATCCCTCCTCCAAAATGAACCCATTCAACTTGCTCCTCTTTAATTTGAGCAAGTAATGTAATTATTCTATCTACTCTTTTAACAGGTACTAGATTAGAACAGGATACAATCAACATTTTTTCTTTGGCAATTCTAGGCTTGGACTGCGTGTTTACATCAACTCCAATTTTAACAACTCCAAAAGATGAATATTTACCAAATTTCTTAATTGAATATTGCATTCCATGGTTGGAAATAAATAATATCTTGTCCAGTCCACTAAAAATTAAGGACCTAAAGGGCAAGTAGTAAAAGTCGTTTCTTTCTTCATATACATCATATCCGTGTGCTCTACTCACACAATTTAACTTTGGAAAATCTTTCTTTAATAAGGCCAAGGCCAGTGCTGAATTATTATTCCAATAAGAAAAAAAAGTTGTTTCTTCAACTTTAAAGTTACGTTCGGCAATTAACAAAGCTAACCTTTTTGCGATTAGGTTAGCACTTGCAAATGACCCTATAAGGGCAATAAAGCTATTGATAGTGGATTGGTTTTTTTTTAAGAGAACATACACTTCTTTAAACACTTCTGGTTTTAATAAAAAACGAAGCCCAAACAAAGTTGCGAACTTGGAGGGCAAGTATTTTACTTTATAAGAATCATACTTTTTCTTAATTACATCGGTGTCTAGTAAATCATAATGATAAATTAAAGATATATTTTTAAACGAAGGAACTATCTTTACAAACTCATTATAGTAAAAAACTTCTTTTTTAGAATTGGGTAAATAAGAAGATATAATTATTAAATTTTTTCGCATGTTATGGCAGTAAGTTCAAACCCATTATTTTCGGTACTTATGGCAAACTATAATAATGCCAAGTATATAAAAGAATCTATTGAAAGCGTAATAAATCAAACATATAATAATTGGGAGTTGATTATTGTTGATGATGCTTCTACTGATAAATCAATGGAAATTCTTAATAAGATAAAAGATAAAAGAATTAAAATATTTACCAACAGTAAAAATAATGGTTGTGGTTTTACCAAACATAGAGCATCAGATTTAGCCAATGGAGAAATACTTGGATATCTCGACCCTGATGACACACTTACAAATAATGCCTTAGCTGTAATGGTAGAACTTCATTTACAACACGCAAAAGCAAGCATTATAAACTCAAACCATTACATATGTGATGAGCACTTAACCATTGAAAGACAAGCTTATGGAGCTTGCGAAATCCCTTTCAACGAAAATTATTTAACATTCGGGAAGGGAATAACCCATTTTGCTACTTTTAAGAAAAATGCAGTAACAAGCGAAAAAGCAGTAAATGCCAATTTTAAGAGAGCCGTTGATCAAGATTTATATTATAAATTAGAAGAACAAGGAGAGGTGGTTTTTATCAATAAATCCCTTTATTATTACAGAATCCATAACAAAGGAATTTCTACTTTAAACAACCTATCTAAATCGAGGTATTGGTTGGTTAGGGCCAAAGAAGATGCTTATAAAAGACGAAAAACAATAAATAGCATCAAAAATATTAGCAAAAAAGAATTGCGAGCCTGGTGGAGTATTTTATACGCAACCAAAGCCTCCGATGCTATGAGACAAAATAAAATATGCTCTTTATTTTATTGGTTATTAAAGGCAATAGTCAAAAGCCCTTTTGATAGGCATTGGAAATTAAAATTAAAATCTATTTTCGTAAATACGTTTTTTCATTCTATTCTAAAAAAAGCATATGTCTAAACGAACCCCCATTTTTATTTTTGCCTATTACAGTTATAACGATCCCATTTTTCAAAGTGCAGTATTGCCCTATTTTAATAATTTTGATGGCAACTATCAGTTTATTATACTAACTTTTGAACAAAGACAATATTCCCTTAGTCAATCAGAATTTAACAAAGTTAAGATTGATTTATTAAAAAAAAATATAATTTTATATCGCACAAAATGGAATTCAGGAAAGTTCAAAGTGCTAAAAAAGGCATTTGATTTTTTAAAAGGAATTATTTATTCTCAAGTATTAATTTTAAAACACCAAGTAAAATTAATTTACTCAGAAGGTTTTCCTGGAGCCATTATTGCACATTACCTTGCAAAGCTTAACAGGCTAACTCACATTATACATACGTTTGAACCTCATGCAGAATACATGTTGGAGGCAGGCGTTTGGTCGCAAAATTCGTGGGAATATAAGTTTCAAAAAAAAATGGAACTTACAGTAGCTAATAGGGCATCAACTCTATTTACAGCGACCACTGCTTATGGTCAAATTTTAAAAAAGAGTGGCGTAAAAAGCAATATTGTGCAAATACCATCGTGTGTTGATACTTCTACTTTTTATTTTTCAGTAAAAGAGCGAAAAATCACAAGGGCTCAATTAAATTATACTACTAATGACATCGTGATTTGCTATTTAGGCAAATTTGGAGGTATGTATATGGACAGTGAACTTTTTAAATTTTACAGCCTTTGCTTAGAAAAGGACCACAGATTTAAACTATTAGTTATTTCAGTAGAAGAAGATGAAAAAATATTTCGATTAGCAAAACAAGAAAATATTGAGCCTTCTCAATTTCAACTGGTTAAACTGCCCCGCACTAAAATACCTGCCTATTTATCGGCTAGCGACTGGGGGTTTATTGCGGTTAAACCTTTACCGAGTAAGCGGTTTTGTTCTCCCATAAAAACTGGAGAGTATTGGGCAACTGGTTTACCTATTATAATCCCTCATGGGATTGCAGATGACTTTGAGATAACAAAAGCTAATAATCTCGGTATTTCATTCACCTGCATTAATAAAGAATTAGTTAATCAAGTTTTATTAAATTCATCCCACCAATACAATCGGAATAGTATCTCCAACTTTTGTTTTAATAATAGAGACATTAGTGTTTATAAAGACCATTTAAAAATTACTCTTGATAACTTGTTACCTCCTAACTAATTTCAGTATTTAGATTTATGAGATTTATATTTTTAGTAACATTCTATTTATTAACCGTAAATGCTTTAGCTCAGTGCCCTATTGTTAATTTTAATATTCAACCCTCAGCCTGTATAAATGAAAAGATAGTAATTGAGTCTTCGGCTTTTGCTGATAGCTTAATTTGGGATTTTTGTAGCAAAGACTTAGAAGCACCTCCCAATGTTAATATTGTTTCTGATGTATCTTCAAAAACAGCTCAACCATGGGGATATGAAGTAGTTGAAGAAAATGGTAACTGGTACGGGTTTATTATGAGTAGAGGATTATTTTTAGCAAGAGCAGACTTTGGAAATTCATTATCCAACACCCCAGCAATAGTGTTATTAGGAAACCCATCTGACTTACTGAATCAACCCGAACGTATTTCTATTATCAAACATGACAATTCTTGGTATGCTGTAGTAACTCAAAATTTAACTACTCCAAACAATAATGTAGTACTATTAGAATTTGGAAGTGATATAACAAGCACTCCAACTGCGAGAATACTTGGGAATTTTGGTCTTACTGGCAAAATACGATCTATTAAAATAATAAAAGACAACCAAAATCTTATACTCATAGTTGCAGATAGCGGAAGAAAATTAACATTTGTGAATTTTAGAGATTCATTTGAATCCTTATTACTGCCAGAACACATCATTACCACCGGAAATTTGGATGGAGCTAATTTTATTTTTTCCATTGATGCTTTAAAAGTATGTGACAATTGGTATGTTTTTACATCTTCATACTCTTCTGATGCTATTTCTAAAATTAAGTTTGGCAGCAATTTATTTTCATTACCAACAGAAGAGTCTAGCATAATATTTCCTGAAATTGATAGACCTCAAGGCATTTCTGTTTTTATGCAAGGTGAGATTGTTTATGTGGGAATTTCATCTGATAATATAAATCCTGTAAATCTTATCTCTTACCAAAACATATCCTCTACAAGTAACCCAATACTTCTTTCAAGCATTACACAAAACCTGCCCCTTTTAACAGCATTAGATATTAATTATGAAAATGGGGAGGTTTTCTTAAATGGGATCTACTCTGGAAATAGATTATTATACCAAATAAATTATAAAAATGATTGCAGTGTAAGCCAAGAAAGTGACAATAGTGTTATTCCTCCACCCTTTAGTTATGGCATTAGTGGAAGCACAGATATTTCACTGAACGGGTTCAATAATGATGGAAGCACAAATGGCATCTCCCAACAAATCACCATCTCCCCCTCCCTTGCCCCACAACTTACCGCCCAAATAACAGGCAATTGCCTCTCAAGCCCAATCAGTTTTAGTGGGCAACAACTAAGTGGAAATATTACCAATTGGCACTGGAATTTTGGCGATGGAATAGGCACATCTGCTCAACAAAATGATACTTACAGCTATGCAACCGCAGGTAGTTACCAAGTAAAACTAAGTGTAACCGATGCCAATGGATGCAATAATTTATATATTGATACCGTGCACGTATATGAAGAGCCCATCCCTGATTTTACCGTACCAGCAGGTAATTTTTGTATGAATAATACAATTGCATTTACCAACACCACTACGGACGAATCTGGCCAAGCCGTAACATGGACTTGGGATTTTAATGGAGAAGGGAACTCCAATGAAAAAGAGCCGAATTTTGCTTTTTTAGCCCCTGGGAGTAAAATAATTACCTTAACAAGCTCCATTCCGGGTTGTGCCAATGTTACCCAGCAAACTATCAACATCGAAGAATCTCCCACTACTGCCTATTCGTTCAACAATACCTGTAATGGAGGGATTACTACTTTTTTAGATGAAACCACAGGTAATA
>CAZGDC010000083.1:0-9987 GCA_964524405.1 uncultured Roseivirgaceae bacterium | reverse complement strand
CTTATGCAATAGTGGTATTTTCTTTTAGCGAGAAGCCTACCTTTGTTATTAGTTAGTTATAATAAACCATGTATTTACTACATAAATTTTTAGTCTGGCGAATTAAGCATGTAAGCGATCGGAATTTCCTTGTTTTCTTAGGGCTGCTCATTGGTATTATTTCGGGGTTAGCTGCTGTAATATTAAAATGGACCGTGCATTCCATTGGTCGTTTTTTAATGGAAAACAAAATTTTTGAATCACAACATTTATTATACATCGTTTATCCCTTTATTGGCATTTTATTAACCGTATTAATCTCTAAATATTTATTAAAAGAGCACTTAGGTCATGGTATAACTCATATACTATTGGCAATATCGAAACGTTCAAGCATTATTAGTAGAGCTAAAATGTATTCTCGTATGCTTACAAGTGCAATAACCGTTGGCTTTGGAGGCTCTGTTGGGCTAGAGGCTCCCATTGTGGTAACAGGCTCAGCCATAGGTTCTAATATTGGCAGATTAATGCACCTTGGGTATAAAAAAAGAACATTGCTTATTGCTTGTGGAGCCGCAGGCGCGATATCTGCTATTTTTAATTCACCTATTGCAGGAGTAATTTTTGCCATCGAAGTATTATTGCCTGAAGTAGCTATCGCTATGTTTATTCCATTGCTCATTTCTTCCGTAATGGGCTCGTTGGTATCGCAATCAATTTTGGGTTCCGAAATTTTATTTTCTTTTAAGCTAAAAGACGAATTTTTGATTAATGATGTGCCTTTTGCGGTTGTTTTTGGAGCTTTAGCGGGTTTGCTTTCGGTCTATTTTACAAGAACAACTTTTTATATAGAAAATAAAATTGGGAAAATAAAAGACCAATTATCAAGGGCAGCTATTGGTGGAATAGTATTAGGTATTTTAATTTTGTTTTTACATCCACTTTATGGCGAAGGATATGCTACTATTAAAACTATTCTAAATGGAGATGCTTCTCATATTTTTGCCGACAGTATTTTTTTTAAAGGAATAGACTCTCAGCTTGTTCTTGTTCTTTTTTTAGGTGCGGTAGTTCTACTAAAACCAGTAGCTTCTGCCGTTACAATAGGTGCAGGAGGTAGTGGTGGTGTATTTGCCCCTTCCTTATTTATTGGCGGAACTTTTGGGTTTTTATTTGCTACGGTTATAAATATGGCAGCAGGCGAACCTATATTAAGTACAAGTAACTTTACGTTAATGGGCATGAGTGGCGTAATGAGTGGTGTTTTACATGCTCCATTAACTGCTATATTTTTAATTGCTGAAATAACCAGTGGCTACACCTTATTTGTGCCATTAATGTTGGTTTCAGCTATTGCTTATAGCATTACTGTTTATTTTGAACCTTACTCACTTTATTCAAAATCGTTGGCTAAAACGGGAGACTTAATTCCTAAGGATAAAGATAAACAAGTACTCGGAGTAATAAACCTAAACAAAATTATTGAAACAGATCTTTTAAAAATTTCTCCTATGGCAACTTTAAGAGAGTTGGTCGTACTCGTAAGGAGTTCAAAACGAAATATTTTTCCAGTAGTAAATGAAGATGGTTCTTTGGTAGGAATTGTAACATTAGATAACATTAGGCAAATAATGTTTGACACGGAATTATACGATACAATGCGGGTAGAAGATATTATGCATAGCCCGCCAGCGAGTGTAAGCTCTCAAGAAAATATGCAATCCGTTATGCACAAGTTTGAGTCAACAGGAGCGTGGAATTTACCAGTAATTGATAACGGAATTTATGTTGGATTCCTTTCAAAATCGCGCATATTTAACACCTACAGGAATAAGCTTCGCAAGCAAAACATTCAAGCATAACTAAAGCCAAAAAAAACAATATTTTTTTTGGCAAATTTCTTGCATTTTTATAAAATACATGAAAATCAGGAGGTTACAAAAAGTTGTCCACACTAATCTTGTTTAAGTAAATAATCGCAACTATCTATAATGCAGTAAGTTATGAACTTTCGATGACATAATGTGGATAAAGCACAAATATTGTGCATAACCAGTCCCAAAATGGGAATAGTCTTTTAAAATGATTATAAAGAAGTTTCTATTGAATAGCGTCAACAAAAGAGCTCTTGTTGACCATTCGATAGCTAAGGTTAATTAGTTGTTAAAAATAGAATAAAAAAAATGTTGCGCAAAAAAATAATAGGTTTTTATAAATTATTTTTTTGCGTTCTTTATTTAAAAGACCTTTAAAGCAATTTATTAAAATAGTGCAATTTTGAATGCAATTTATTCATCCGCAATTAATTTTAGAATGCTCTCTATATGCAAGCGATCATTACAGAGCCTTGGCACCTTATTTTGCGCACCTAATTTATTTCTCAACTTCATCCATTTATAAAATGTGCCAGCAGGTGCTGAATGAATTTTAGGGGCCACCAAGGCTAGGTCATTTTGCCGTTTTCCCTCATAGTCTGAATTTAAGCTTTGCAACGTTTTATCCAACAACTGACCAAAGTTTTTTAAATCACTCGGTGGCTTTTCAAACTCAATAATCCATTCGTGTCCTCCTCTTTTATTCTTCTCCAAATAAATAGGCCCAGCCGTAAAATTTTCAATAATTGCGTTGGTTTCTTTACAGGCACTTTCAATAGCACTTTCTGCATTTTCAATAACTAGTTCCTCCCCAAAAGCATTGATAAAGTGTTTGGTTCTGCCAGAAATTTTTATGCGGTAGGGGCTTGTGCTTGTAAACCGTACGGTGTCGCCAATATTATACCTCCATAGGCCTGCATTGGTTGAAATAACCATTGCATAATTTTTGCCAACTGCTACTTCCCATAATGGGATAGGCGCACTTGTTGATAACCCACTATAGCTCATTGGAATAAATTCATAAAAAATGCCATAATCTAACATCAATAACATATCATCACTAGTTGGGTCATCTTGAATTCCAAAAAAGCCTTCAGATGCATTATAAGCATCTACATAGGAAACCGTATTGTTGGGTATTATGTCATTAAAAACTTGCCTGTAGGGGCCAAAAGCAACCGCACCATGAAAAAACACTTCCAAGTTTGGCCAAACTTCTAATATATTTGAAGCTCCTTTTAATTCCATTATTCGCTTCAGCACCAACAGGGTCCAAGTGGGCACGCCTGATATAATGGTAACATTTTCATCTTTCGTTTCCTGAGCAATTTGCTCCAGTTTATCTTCCCAACAATCTAGCAAAGCGACTTGCTCACTTGGAGTGCGAACATATTTTGCCCATAAAGGCATATTTTGCATGATAACCGCTGACACATCACCATAACACGAGTTTCCATTAGGATCTAATGGATTTTTTTCATGGCTGCCACCGATGGATAGCCCTTTGCCTGTAAAAATTAATGACTCTGGGTTATTATTTACATAGATGGCTAATAAATCCTTGCCTCCACTAAAATGGCTTTCATCAAGTGCCTCCTGCGAAACAGGAATAAACTTACTTTTAGCATTAGTGGTTCCCGATGATTTTGCAAACCAATTAATATTGGTAGGCCAAAGTACATTTTGCTCGCCTTTCATCATGCGCTCAATGTAGGGAAATAGCTCTTCGTAAGTAGAAAAAGGAACTTGCTCTTGAAAATTATTATACGATTTGATGGAGGAAAATTTATACTTTTTCCCAAATTCTGTGTTTTGTGCTTCTGAAATTAGCCTAGTAAATACATCTCGCTGTACTTCATTGGGGTATTTCTTAAAAAGTTCAATTTGATGAATTCGCTGTTTAATTACCCAGTTGAAAAATGAATTTAAGATTGGCATGCCATTAGCTAACTTTTAAAAATAATAAGCTACCAAAATAGTAAAAATTGAATAATAGATGCTAATGATAAGCCCATGATTTTAAAAAATTACACTTTTCTTTTCAGTTCGAAGTTCTCACCAAGATAAACCTTACGCACTTGTGCATCATTTGCCAAATCTTCAGCAGAGCCTGATTTTAGTAACTTACCTTCGAACATAAGATAGGCTCTATCGGTAATAGATAACGTTTCGTTTACATTATGATCGGTAATTAATATTCCAATCTTCTTTTTCTTAAGCTGAGAAACAATCGTTTGAATTTCTTCTACCGCAATAGGATCTACTCCTGCAAATGGCTCGTCTAATAATACAAATTTAGGATTTACAGCCAATGCTCTAGCTATTTCTGTTCTTCTGCGTTCTCCTCCAGAAAGCACCCCTCCCATATTTTTGCGCACATGTGTAAGGCTAAATTCTTCTAATAAGCTTTCGGTTTTTTCTTTTTGAGCGGTCTTTGATAAATTACTCATTTCTAGTACGGCCAAAATATTCTCCTCTACTGTTAACTTTCTAAACACAGATGCCTCTTGGGCTAAATATCCAATACCAAGTTTAGCCCGTTTATACATTGGTAATGCCGTAATATCGTCATCATCTAAAAATATACGACCTTCATTGGGTTTAATTAAGCCCACCATCATATAAAAAGTAGTGGTTTTTCCAGCTCCATTAGGACCCAATAAGCCAACAATTTCGCCTTGGTTTACCTCTACACTAATGTCATCAACAACCTTTCGTTTGCTGTATTTTTTAACTAAATGTTCGGCTCTTAAAATCATATTTTTAAACTTTTTTTACAAAAACTTATAAAGTTACCTCCCTTGCTTAGGTCTGTTACAAAATAAACTATAAAGCTTCACAACGCTTACGCAGAAGCTTCAAGCGAAGGCGCAAAGAAAGCACAGAGGTTGACAAAGAATATTCAATTCAAATGGAGGTCTCTAATTTTTAACTGAATACTTTTTATTCCTCTAAAATTATTTTCATCAATATTAAATACGATGTCTATTTTATTGCCTTCTATATTTTTTGAATAATGTTGAGGCATATTAAATCCAATCCCATCAAACACTGCGCCATTCTGCGTTACATTTAATTTTAAATGCAACTTTTTTAAAAGAGTTGCTTTTTGAATTACAACGCCTTTGGCTACAAATACAGGCTGTAAGTTGCCTGGCCCAAAGGGAGCCATCTGATTAAGTATATCTAAAAATTTATAATTAATTAAATCAAGGGTAATTTCAGCGTCAATTTTTAATTGTTTATTTTCTTGTTCTAGTGTTATTGTTGAAGAAACAGCCTTTTCAAATGCTAGCACAAAAGCATCCAAGTTTTCTCTTTTCAAACTTAGCCCTGCCGCATATTTGTGCCCCCCAAATTGATCTAGCAGGTGTTCGCACTTTAAAATTGCTTCATGCACATCAAACCCAGCAACAGAACGAGCTGACCCTGTAGCAAATCCATTTGATTCTGTTAGCACAATGGTAGGTTTATAAAATTCATCTACACATTTAGAAGCTACAATGCCTATAACCCCTTTATGCCAATCTGGTTTAAACAGTACTGTTGATTTCCTTTTCTTAAAAATTGAATCATTACTAAGCATAGCTAAGGCTTCAGTGGTAATGCCTTCTTGGGTATCTTTTCTTATCTGATTTTTTGCATTAATAAGTGAGGCTATTCTTTCTGCTTCTTTGGTATCATTACTTATTAAAACCGAAACAGCCTCATTGGCGTGCCCAATTCTGCCCGATGCATTTATGCGAGGTGCAATACCAAATACTACATTTCCAATATTTAATGGAACCGTTAAACCACCAATATCCATTAATGCTTTTAACCCAATACTAGGGTTTTCATTGAGCCTTTTTAACCCATAGTAAGACAATACCCTATTCTCTCCAATGATAGCCACTATATCAGCTGCAATGCTAACGGCTAATAAATCTAAGTTTTTAAAAAGTAAGGTTGCATCCCAGTCCATTTTTTTGCAAACTGCTTGCATTAATTTAAAGCCTACGCCACAGCCAGATAGCTCTTTAAAAGGGTAATTACAATCGTTTTGTTTGGGATCTAGAATGGCATTGGCATTGGGCAGTGTGGCGCCTGGAGTGTGGTGATCGCACACAATAAAATCTAACCCTAGCTCTCTTGCTCTGGCAATGGGTTTGTGGCCTTTGATGCCACAATCTAAACTAATAATTAATGCAAATCCATTCTTTGCTGCCCACTCCACTCCTTTCATCGAAACTCCGTATCCTTCCTCATACCTATCAGGTATGTAATATTCCAATTTAGAATGATAATTGGATAGATACTTATAAACCAATGCTACCGAGGTGGTTCCATCTACATCATAATCGCCATAAATAAGGATTTTTTCATCTTTTTTAATCGCAGTAATTAATGTTGATACTGCCATATCCATATCCTTCATTAGAAAAGCATCGTGCAATTGATCTAAGGAAGGTCGGAAAAAAGTTTTTGCTTCTTCAAAATTAGTTATGCCTCGCTGAATAAGTAGTGCTGATACAATCGGGTTGGTATTTATGGTATCTGATAAATCCTTGATACGCTGCTCCTCAGGTAGTGGCTTAATTTTCCAAATGTAATCGTTAGGCATAGTTTACAAATGTAGAAAATACTATGATAAAAAATTATCCTTCAAATACCATTTTGTAATACCTTTCTATTTCTCCTTGGAGTTCAGGCATTGAAATGTACTTGCTCTTACGGATATATTCGCGACCTTCGAAAAACACAAGCAATGTTGGGTTGCCAAACACATTATATTGACCTGCCAAAGAGGGATTGGTAAAACTATCTACAATTACCATTTCCATTTTAGTAAAATTTTGCTCTATCAGCTCCGTTACCTTTGGGCGCAATGCCATGCAAGGGCCACAAAAGTCATTTTTAAAATAAACAAGTACACCTTGGGCTTCTTTTATTTTTATTTCTAATGCTTCGGGTGTCATAATTTTATCCGCTAATTAGCAAAGGTTTCTTAGTTAATTTCCCATGTTTCGCCACTTGCTAATAAATCATTTACTGATCTAAAAGGAGAGTTTTTTTCTACTTCCTCTACTTGTCGCTGCATTCTAACTTCAAAAGAATCGGAAGCAACCGCACGAATAATGCCTATAACTATGGGCATGTGTAGTTTAGTCAACATCATATGTAAGGTAGAGTCTTCTTCGTGTGCATCGTGCACTAATACATCCTTTTCTGATACACCCTCTTTGCCAATGGTTACTACTTTTAATTTAAAGCCGTCTAACACCAATCCTTTATTTGATTCTACTCCAAAAATCATAGGCTTACCATGTTCTACATACACTTGATTATCCAGTTTAACATCTTTAGCGGTATATTCAGAGAATATATCCTTATTAAAAATGACGCAATTTTGCAAAATTTCTATAATAGAGGTTCCTTGATGTTTTTCTGCTTCTACAAATATGGCCGTCATTACTTTGGGATTGGTATCTGCTACCCTAGCAAAAAATTTACCATTGGCGCCAAGCACTAATTCTCCTGGATTAAATGGATTATCGATTGTGCCTTCAGGAGACGATTTAGTGTGATGACCTAAGTCAGTAGTAGGAGAAAATTGACCTTTTGTTAAGCCATAAATACGGTTGTTAAATAATAATACATTTAAGGTGACATTTCTACGAATTAAATGAATAAAATGATTACCCCCAATTGCTAAGGCATCGCCATCGCCTGTAATTTGCCAAACACTTAAATGAGGATTTGCCAATTTAACCCCCGTTGCAATGGCAGGGGCACGACCATGGATACTATGAAAACCGTAGGTATCCATATAATAGGGAAAACGAGAGGAGCAGCCGATGCCTGAAACAAACACTATATCTTCTTTTTTTCTACCTATTAGAGGCATTGCTTTTTGCACTGCTTTTAAAATAGCATAATCGCCACAACCAGGACACCATTTTACTTCTTGGTCGCTCGAAAAATCTTTAGCGGTATATTCTACTATTTCTACTGACATAATTAGTTGGTTTCTAGGGTTTTATTAATAGCATGTGCTAATTCTACTACTCTAAATGGCAACCCTTGTGTTTTATTAAATTGTTGGTAGGTAAATTGAGGAAACTCTCCTCTTAAATATCTAACAAACTGACCTTGATTAAGCTCGGCCACCAATATTTTTTTAAATTTACGAAACACTTCTGCGGTGTTTTTAGGCAATGGCTTTATATAATTAAAATGCGCCAATCCTACTTTTTTATTTTGAGTCGTACACTGATTAACGGCCGTTAGTAATGAGCCATACGTCCCTCCCCAGCCTACTACTAACAAATCTCCTTCTTGAGCTCCATCCACTTCCAATTCGGGAATATAATTTGCCACACGCTGCACTTTCTCTTCCCTTATATAAGTCATTTCTTCATGATTTTCGGGCGTATAAGAAACATTACCTGTTAGGTTTTCTTTTTCTAGGCCTCCAATACGGTGTTCATACCCAGCCTGACCTGGAAGAGCCCAGTACCGTGCTAGTGAGCTGGTATCACGCTCATACGGAAGCCAATTTTGCATTTTTTTATCTACATCGTTAGGTATAATATCTTCTAAATCTTCGGTTCTAAGAATTTTCCAAGGTTGAGAACCATTGGCTACATAGCCATCGGTTAATAATAACACGGGTGTCATATGTTCTAACGCTATTTTTGCCGCTTTAAATGCCATTGAAAAACAATCGGCTGGCGACCTAGCTGCTACCACAATTACAGGGCTTTCGCCATTTCTTCCATAAAGTGCTTGCATTAAATCTGATTGCTCCGTTTTAGTAGGTAAGCCCGTGGATGGCCCTCCTCGTTGTACATTTACGATTACCAGTGGAAGCTCCGTCATAACTGCCAAGCCAATTGCTTCGCCTTTAAGAGCCAACCCAGGCCCAGAGGTGGTTGTAATGGCTAAACTGCCTGCAAAAGATGCTCCAATAGCAGAGGTAATGCCTGCAATTTCATCTTCGGCCTGAAATATTTTTGCGCCAAAATGCTTATGTTTTGCTAGTTCTTGGAGTATATCGGTAGCAGGTGTTATGGGGTAAGAACCCAAGAATAGCTCTTTCCCTGACTTTTCAGATGCTGCCAAAAAGCCCCAAGCGGTGGCTTCATTACCCATAATATTTTTATATACCCCAGGCTCCATATCGGCCGGAAGTATTGTGCTAGCTGAAGAAAGAGCCTCAATGGTATCGGCATAATTAAACCCTGCTTTTAACGCTTTAATATTGCCCGCTAAAATTTCTGGTTTTTTGCCAAATTTACCTTTTAAAAAACGTTCGGTATATTCTAACGGACGACTAAACATCCAATAAACCATCCCTAAGGCAAACATGTTTTTGCTTCGAACAATGCTTTTATTATCAAGCCCTAAGCCCTCTAATGCCGTTCTTGTAAGTGAAGTAATGGGTGCTTCAATCAAATGAAAATCTCTTAATTCTCCACTTTCTAATGGGTCTTCTTTAAATCCTGCTTTTTCCCAATCTTTACGTTTAAAATTATCGATATCGATAATAATGGTTTTCCCTTTAGCTACACTTTCAATATTTGCTTTTAGTGCTGCGGCATTCATGGCTACTAATACATCTGGGCTATCGCCAGGTGTATGAATATGGGACTGCCCAATATGCACTTGAAATCCTGATACGCCAGCCACCGTTCCTTGTGGTGCTCTAATTTCAGCAGGATAATCAGGAAATGTGGCAATATCGTTGCCTAATAAAGCCGAGGTTCCCGTAAACTGAGTACCTGTAAGTTGCATTCCATCGCCAGAATCTCCAGCAAATTTAATCACAACTTTATCAACTTCTTTAATAGCGGTTGTTCCCATATAATAAATTCAAAAAAATAAACCCATTTTTAGCCTAAATAACTCATGAACCTTTGTGATGAACATTTCAAATGTCTGACAGTCAAATAATCACACATAATTTTGAAACACCCTGCCTGCGGTAGGCAGGCGTAGATTATTCATAAAATTAATTAAGCTAGAGCCGCAAAGGTAGCTCTTCTCGCAATCTAAAATAATAAGTTATAGCATAAAATTTCGATTATTTAGTCAGTGATTACAATATAGTGTGTTAATTAGTCCTTTTGTTTGGGTTCTTTAGTTTGAGTTC
>CAZGDC010000082.1:0-10127 GCA_964524405.1 uncultured Roseivirgaceae bacterium | reverse complement strand
TTAGGTATCACTTTAGCACTAAAGGCCTAATTGAATCTTCAAGAACAGTAAAAAAGATTATCTATAAAGGTAAAAAGGTGAAGGCAAGAGTAACTGATAAAGATTCAGGTAAAGATATTTCTATAAAAGGTAAAAGTAGATCTGCAGTATTATATGAATTTGAATCCGAAGAATTTGGTACTTCGTACTATCTAACATTGAATCTTAAATTAAATTTAAAGAAAAACCCGGATGTTTATTGGCACCCTAAATATCCTAGCTTGGTAATTCCAGCATCTTTGGTAGGTAGGTAAACCCCAACTATTATTAACACTTCGGCAATTAACCGTTATTAAATTATAGAGGTAAGCACTTAACTACCTATACAAATTGTAGTTAAATGGTATAGTAAGGGTATATTATTTTACAAAACAACCTAACTGGATTAGCATTGGAATATTAACGGATTCCTGCCTACGCAGGAATGACCATAACGTTTTATTTTCATTAAATTAACATGTATCTATGTGCTTACCTCTATTAAATTATTTTTAACTTGTTAAAAATAAGAGTCTTATGTCTTTAATCTTTTTGTCTTATGTCCGTCTAGTTAATAACACTAAAAACTTGTGATGTAAAAAATGAAACTATTATCTATAGCAGCAATAATCATAATAACAACGATGGCAAATGCACAAAACAACCCCAACATAGCAGGGCAATATAATTTAGGGTCTTCCTCACCAGAAGGTGGAAGCCATTTAATTGTGTTAAAAAATGGCAATTATGCCATTACTTATTTTGGTGGTATTCAAACGGGTAAATGGGAAGCTACGCAAGAAAATGAATATAAGTTTACACCTAATTTAAGTAAAAGTAAATTTGAATTGTTTGGCAGGCATAATAAAGACTTAAAAGATAGTACAAAAATATTTTTTAGGGGGTTTGAAAATAGCCAAACATTTATTGAGCTTAAAAACACAGACGATGATGCCTATACCATGCAACAAGTTTTTAATGAAGATGCAAACTGTTTTTCGTTTCCTTATGTGCATACCTTTAATACCATTGCCAATAGTATTGCATTAATGTATAAAAATTATGATGAAAAAAGTAGCCCAATATTTTCGTTTAGTAACCCAGAGGGGTATAATGATTTTGTAGCAAACTTTATTGAAGTGGATAGGCATGAAGCCAGACCGTTTTTTGCTACATTTAAAGAGGATACGCTTTATCTTGAGGATGGCGATTCAAAACGGAAGCCTTTTAAGGAGGACGATGAAGAGGTTGAATTTATAAAAAGCATAATTAAAAAGGAAATGGATAACGATACTATCTATCTCAACCCATTTTATAATATGTTTGGAGGTATGGATAGTGAAGAAGAAGGGCAAGATATACATGAACGCCACGTATTTAATAAAGAAAAAAACGCCTTTATTGATACCGAACATTATGTGGAAGGTGAAGAGCATATCAAATCGGATGAGTCATTTCATAACATGTCTATTATTTATGCGTATAAAAAATTAACAGAATTCGCCTCAAAATCGGTGGACTATAAAGTAAAAGAAAAACCCTTATTTCAAGTTAATTGTGACTAATGCCATCCCTAAGCTTTCGGGATGCTATATTATTTTGCCTCGATATTGTAAAAAATAGCTCCATCTAATTATTGCGACATCTCAAAATTAAAATGGTATAAAAAACCTGAACGATGAAGATACTTATAATTGTAGTTTTAGTAATAATAATCGCCTTTGCCTTAGGGGTTTCGGGTAAAAAAAGGATTCAGCAGGATAAAGAAAATAAAGATTGTTTAACCATTGAAAACTATTTTTTAATACAAGACTCTCCCTATGCTGATGAGCTCGGTGAGTATATAATCATCCGTGATGAAGATAAACTTAGATTTACCACTAAAGACCGCTACACCTTATTTTTTTTAGAATTAAGAAAAGAAGAGGAGACTACTTATGTTAAACTCGTTGGTTTGGCCATGTATGGGGCAAAAGATAAAATTTTTTTGGCATACACTTGTGATTTAATAAATAAAATAAGTGAAAAGAATAAAGAAATGAACTTGCAAAATGAAAACAACGAGTAGAAAATAATGCTTTTTACCAGTAAAGAAAAATCCACCCTAATACTAGACCTCTTTGACAATAAGTTGGTGTATGCACATAATGAAGAACCATTTACGGATGTAACGCTTCCTATAGAAGTGGAATTAATTTCGGAGGCAACCTTATATTCAAATCTAAACCAACACCTGCTCGATTATAGCCCCCAAACCTTAGGGTATTACTGGATTAATAACAATAAATGCCTAAGAACAAGAAAAGGATTGGCGTTTAAAACGGCCGAAAACGAACAAAATTATGTGCAAGCACAATTAAAAGAAGATGGAACATTTATCCACCAAGAGGTTGATTGGCAAAAATCCACCAAGCCCAAAAATGAAAAGGAATATACCTTTAAAAAAGTAACCCAATTAAAAGTTATGCTTCATAAAGCAGGCGATAACGAGTGGTATTTAATGAAAGGCGATCAAAAGCTAATTATTTTAAAGCCTGAGCTGGCGTTTTCTTATACATTTAATAGTGAAACGGGTTTTGGACTTACCAATAATGTTATTTCTTATTACGATAGACCCCTTTTAAATGTTGATATTGACTCGTTTAGTGTATTGAACTGCAATTATGCCATAGATAAAAACAGGGCATTTTGTGGGGATAGTGCAATTTTAGGTGTTGATGTTGCCAGTTTTAGTGCATTAACACATGCGGTGGCAAAAGACAAAAATCATGTTTACTATTTTGGGCGTGTGTTAAAACATGCCGATGCCGCAAGTGTGCAATTATTTGACTACCCCGAAAGTTTGTTTTTTAAAGATAAAAATCATGTTTTTGAAGGCGAAAATATTTTAATTGAAGCCGATGTAGATACCTTTAAAGAGGTAGGCGAAATTTTTGGTATAGACAAAAATCATGTGTATCGGTTTTCAAAACAACTGAAATATGTGGATGTAAATACATTCGAAATTATTAATGAAAACTATTTTAAAGATAAAAACGCCATTTATTCCAACATTTTTGAACCTATAAAAATATGCGAAAACCACGACTCCTTTCAAGAGTTAGACAGTGCCCATTATCAATTTAAACAGGCAATTTACTACCTTGAAGGTACTAACCAAGGCAAAAAAATAAGTGATGATATTGCTCATTTTAAACGATTGCAATATGGGTGGGCAAAAGACACCACTACTCTTTTTTTAGAGGGAGAAGTTATATTTAAAGGTGAAATTACTACCCTTAACATACTTGACGAAAACTATGTTATAGTTAATAAAAAAGTGTTTTGGCGGCATCAAGAAATTAAAAGTGCTGATGTAGATACATTTATAACGGATGTACTTGATTTTGCACTCGATAAAAACTTTATTTATCATGCAGGAGAGCAACTTAAAGGCTCACACCCTTCGTCATTTAAGCAATTAGATGCCTTTTCATTTAAAGACAAAAACAGCATTTATTTAATTGATGAATACGATGGCTATTTTCTTCTAAGCCATATTAAAAATATAGATACAACTAGCATAGAAATTTTAGAAGGAGGCTATTTTAAAAATAAACAGATGGTTTATTTTAATGAAGAAAAATTGCTAGGTGCAGATCCAACTAGTTTTAAAATAGTACAAAGCGGAGCTTACTCCTATGATAAACATGCGGTTTATTATTTAGGCAAAAAATTACCTAAGCTAAATCCTAAAAAAATAGAACTTATTAATTATCAATTTATTTGCGATGATAAAACCGTATTTTATAACGATACGGAGCTGAACTTAAATGCACACAATATTGCTTTACTTACAGATGATTTCATCAAAGATAAAAGCTTCGTTTATTATAAAAATACCTTAATAAACGAAGCAGATGCCAACAGTTTTGAAATTATTAATCGCTGGTTTCAAAAAGATAAAAACAGGTTGTTTCATCAGACAACACCGCTAGAATTAAACGTAAATACGTTTAAAATAGAAAATGAAACGTATGCCTATGACGAGCAAAAAGCCTATTTTACAAACGAACAAATTAAGGGAGTTGATATGGCTAGTTTTGAAGTGCTCAGTGACAACTTTTCAAGAGATAAATTTCATGTATATCACATGCATAAAAAATTAAAAATTGTGGATGCTCCCAGTTTTGAAGTGATGAGCTATTCTGTTTTTAAAGACAAAAATCATTTTTATACGTTTAAAAATGGCAAGTTCGTGGTTGAGGGAAAAGCCGATTGTGCAGAAGCAAAAAGTACAAAGTAATAACAAAGAGTTTAACAAACCCCTTGCTACTAACTTGTACTAAATTATTTCATTAATATTAACTAACGTATTTACTTACTTCCGTATAAGGCATGCCAAAAGCATTGGCTACCGCTTTATATACAATGTCGCCATTAATAATATTAAGCCCTAATTTAAGTTCGTTACTATCCGTGCAGGCTTTTTTCCATCCTTTATTCGCCAAATCAATAGCATAAGGAAGTGTAGCATTTGTAAGAGCTAATGTAGAAGTATAAGGTACTGCACCTGGCATATTGGCCACACAGTAATGAACTACTTCATCAATTACAAATGTAGGGTTTTCATGCGTGGTTGGCGTACAGGTTTCAATACAACCCCCTTGATCTACCGATACATCCACTAATACGGTGCCTGGTTTCATTTCTTTTAGCATGTCTCTGGTAATAAGTTTTGGTGCTTTAGCTCCAGGTATTAATACCGCACCAATAATTAAATCAGCCTCTTTAACCATTTCTCTAATGTTGTATTCGTTCGACATCATGGTATGTACGTTTTGAGGCATCACATCATCTAAATATCGTAAACGTGTAAGGCTCAAGTCCATTACCGTAACATCGGCTCCAAGACCAGCAGCCATTTTTGCGGCTTCTGTGCCTACAACACCGCCCCCAAGTATTAATACTTTAGCAGGTTTAACTCCAGGTACGCCCCCCAATAAAATGCCACGCCCACCATTCGGCTTTTCTAGGTAAATAGCCCCTTCTTGAGTCGCCATTCTACCCGCCACCTCACTCATAGGAATTAAAAGAGGAAGAGCTCTTTTGGTAGTTTCAACGGTTTCGTACGCTAAACAAACTGCTTTTTGTTCAATCATAGCTTCGGTAAGTGCTTTGCCCGAAGCAAAATGAAAATAAGTAAATAATAGTTGATCTTTTTTGATTAAGGGATATTCAGAAGCAATAGGTTCTTTTACCTTCATAATCATTTCGGCTATTTGGTAAGTAGCTTCAATGGTAGGCAATATTTTTGCGCCAGCACCCTCAAAGTCAGCGTCTGAAAATCCACTACCAAGCCCAGCGGTTGATTGCACATACAATTCGTGTCCACGTTTTACCAATTCTTTAGCACCTGCGGGTGTTAAGGCTACACGGTTTTCGTTATTTTTAATTTCTTTAGGAACCCCTATAATCATGGCTTAATTATTTAATTATAAAACAAATATAGCAAGCTATTGATAAATTTACTAGGGAGGTGTTTTACATGCTATTTTAAAAAATAGTATAGATTTAATTATATTTCGATAACTTATTTAGAATAAAAGACTAAGCTATAAAAGAAGCAGGTACTCGAAATATTATTTGTTTATTTTTAAAAAATTCAAAATAAAATTTAACACTTTTTTTTTACATTTTTAAAAGTAATTTGATAACCAGCTTTCATGCGTTAAATTTGTTGCCGAGCGCATTAAATAATGCCTTCCTGTAAGCCAGTTTAATAATGGGCAGGATTTTATATACTAAAATTTAATATGTTGAAAAATATAGAAACTAATCAGCCCATTATAGAAATTTCAAAAATTTTAGAAGATTATAAATTAGCAATCATAAGTCGTGAAGCTAGTTTACTGGGGCGGAAAGAGGTTTTTATGGGCAAAGCAAAATTTGGAATTTTTGGCGATGGAAAAGAAGTGCCCCAGCTAGCATTAGCACATGTTTTTAAAAATGGAGACTTCCGCTCAGGGTATTACCGAGACCAAACCCTAATGTTTGCCATAGACGAATTAACCATTCAGCAATATTTTGCACAATTATATGCGCATACCAGTTTAACCGAAGAACCTTCTTCTGCCGGCAGATCAATGACGGGGCACTTTGCAACCAGAATGTTAGACGAAGAAGGGCAACTTAAAAATTTAACAACCCTTAAAAATAGCTCCGCAGATATTTCGCCAACCGCAGGGCAAATGCCTCGACTTGTAGGCATAGGGTTAGCTTCGAAATATTTTAGAACTAATAAAGAATTACACCCATATAAAAACCTGTCGAATAAAGGAAATGAAATTGCATTTGGCACTATTGGCAATGCTTCCACTTCCGAAGGCATGTTTTTTGAAGCGATGAATGCCATTGGCGTACTTCAAATACCCGTAATTATGTCGGTGTGGGACGATGAATATGGCATATCGGTGCCAGCGAGCTACCATACCACGAAGCAGTCTATTTCTAAAGCACTGGCAGGTTTGCAAAGAACGGAACATGAAAAAGGGTTTGAAATATTAACAGTAAAAGGGTGGGATTATGAAGGCTTAATTAAAACCTATAAAAAGGCAGAAAAAATTGCTAGAGTAGAGCATGTGCCTGTGCTAGTTCATGTATTAGAAGTAACACAGCCGCAAGGGCATTCCACTTCGGGCTCGCACGAAAGGTATAAGTCGGCCGAGCGATTAGAGTGGGAAGCTGCCCACGATTGTAACCTTAAAATGCGAGAGTGGATATTAACCAATGAATTTAGTACAGAACAAGAGTTAAATAAATTTGAAAAAGAAGCAAAGACCTATGTAAAGCAAGCAAAAAAAGAAGCTTGGACTGCTTTTATAAAAGAGGATAAAGAAACCCAACTTACGGTTTCTTTATTATTGGCAGATCTATTTAAGGCTTCGGGGATAGAAGAAATTTTGAATCTTAAAAATGAGCTTTCTTCAACTATAAACCCACTTAAATTAGATGCCGTAAAAGCAGCTAAGAGAGCATTGCGGATGGTTCGTGAAAAATCATATCCAGAAAAGCAACCCATTATTAATTGGTTAAAAACCTTTGAAAAAAAAGCGAAGGAAGAGTATAGCTCTCATATTTTTAGCGAGTCGGTTGATGCCGCAATAAACGTGAAATCTGTACCAGCGGTGTATGATGCTGGAGCGGAAATCTTAGATGGTCGTCAAATTTTACAAGCCTGTTTTGATGCCGCCTTAGAACGCGACCCCAAAGTACTCGCCTTTGGCGAAGATGTAGGCAAAATAGGCGATGTAAATCAGGCATTTGCAGGCTTACAAGATAAATATGGAATTAACAGGGTAGATGATACAGGCATACGAGAAACCACCATTATTGGGCAAGGTATTGGGCTTGCGTTAAGAGGTTTACGCCCTATTGCCGAAATACAGTATTTAGATTATTTGGTGTATGCCTTGCCCACGCTTACTGATGACTTGGCAACCTTGCAATATCGAACCAAAGGGGGGCAAAAAGCACCTTTAATTATTAGAACTAGAGGGCATCGGTTAGAAGGTGTTTGGCACTCAGGTTCGCCTATGGGTATGATTCTTAATAGCCTAAAAGGGATTTATTTATTGGTGCCTCGTAACATGATAAAGGCAGCAGGGTTGTATAATACGATGTTGGCATCAGATGATACAGCTTTAATAGTTGAAAGCCTCAATGGGTATCGGTTAAAAGAAAAAATGCCTTCTAACTTACCTGAATATAAGGAGCCTTTGGGCGTGCCTGAGGTAATAAGAGAAGGGGAGGATGTAACCATTATTACTTATGGCTCTATGTGCAGAATTGTAATGGATGCTGCCCAGCAATTGGATGAAATAGGCATTTCTTGCGAAGTGGTTGATGTGCAAACCTTAATGCCGTTTGATGTACATCATTCCATTATTAATTCTGTGAAGAAAACAAACCGCGTGGTATTTGCCGATGAAGACGTGCCAGGTGGAGGAACGGCTTACATGATGCAAAAAGTGCTGGAAGAGCAAGGAGCATATCGGTTCTTAGATTCTGCTCCGCTTACAATTGCAGCCAAAGAACACAGGCCTGCCTATGGTTCGGATGGAGATTACTTTTCTAAACCCAATGCCGAAGCAATTTTTGATGAAATTTACACGATGATGAATGAAGTAAATCCTACCTCATTCCCTGATATATACTAATAAATGAAGCAATTATTTTTAGCCATAAGCATTGTTTTTAGCGTGTTTGCTTGTACTAGTAAAACCGAACATGCTAAACTTACGTTTTTATTAAAAGGCAACGAGTCGTTTGAAGAGGGCAATTTGGAAAAAGCATCTTACTATTATAAAGAGGCTATTTTAACAGACAGTACTTATGTAGATGCCTATCTTAATAACGCATTAGTATTGGTTGCCAAAGGCAAATATTATGATGCCATTGAAATGTATGATGCCCTACTCGCAATGAATCCAATGAATGAGGATGTTTTATTTAAAAGAGCTAATCTTTACTTGGATGTGGATCAATATTATAGAGCGTTAGATGACCTAGATATTTTAAATAAAACATGGGTTGATTCGGCAGATTTATATTTTACGAAAGGATTGGTGAATACCAAGTTAAAAAGATATTTAAAAGCCGTAGAAGAATTTAAACATTCGTTGGCATTAGCGCAGCATCAACCGCAAGCATATATTAATATTGGCAATGTATTTTACTATCAAAATGAATTAGATTCATCCATATTTTACATCAACAAGGGGCTATCGTTAGATTCTTTAGAAGTGAATGGGCTCAATACACTTGGTTTAATAGCAACAAAAAAAGGGAATTTTAATGATGCCATTATTCTATTTAACAACGCATTAAAAGTAGATAAAAAAAATGGTTGGTTTGTAAATAATAAAGCCTTTGCTTTTCTTCAGCTCGGTCAGTTTGATTCTGCCGCTTATTTAATAAATGAGAGCATGAAAATGGACCCCTATAATGCGTGGGTCTATCGTAATAAAGGGCTTTTGGAGCTTGGAAAGAATAATATACCTAGAGCAGTTCAACTTCTTACAAAAGCATATAAAATGGATTCATCCATTGATAATATCATCAACGATTTGGCTTCAGCTTATCAACTAAACAACGAATTGGATAAAGCTTGTAAGCTTATTAATCGAGTTAAAAATGCCATTGAGAAGGAAAAGCTAAAAGCTGAATATTGCTTATAATACCATTTTGATTTTGAGATGTCGTAAACTGGCGCAAATATGTGCTTGATTGTTGGCAACTGGCTTTATTTATTTCGTTTCAGTTTTGGGGGATTTTGTCGAGTATCAAAAACATCGGCAATTTTTATAAATCCGTTTTGGTTGTCTACAGAATAAATCAGTTTGTAGTTTTTGAAAACTAAATATCGATATTCAGTTTCTCTTTGTTTTAATAATTCTTCTTTTTGTCCTATTAGTGGTGCTTTTATTAACTTTTTTGGTTCGTTAATAATTCCTCTCATAAGTTTCGTCAAGTTGAGTTTCGGCAAATTCAGACCAAATAATTTCCAAAGTCATTATTCATATTTGGCTAAAAGTTCAGAACTACTTTTAAGCCGGTTGTTTTGGAAATCAGATTCCGATCGGTCAATTCGTTTATTCAATTCATCTTGAGTCATTGGCTCAAATATTCGCTCATCTGATACTTTGTTTCCTTTTCTTAGTATTTTTTCAAGTCGAGAAATTACTTCCTCGCTTTGGACTTTAAGAAATTCTTGTACAAATTCTATTTTTCTTGATTGTAAATCCATATTAATTGATTTTTTTCAAAGATACGAAATTTTAAAATTCAGTACATATTTTTCTTTTTAACACGGCTTTTCGGTGCTTGTTGCCAACGCTTACTATAAACGTCAGTAGCGGATTTTAAGGTACAAAATGTTTGATTTTCACCACCCTTTGTTGGTGTTGTTTCACCAACAAACATTAATCCTGCAGCGCCCTTGGTTTACCAAATAAGCCATACTATCTAGTATTATTTGCTTATATCTAGCATTGTTCAGTAATGGTTTCCAGTTAAGAATAGTAGCGGTAAAAAAATAAACTTGCTGATTTTCCATAATAGCAAAATAT
>CAZGDC010000081.1:0-10138 GCA_964524405.1 uncultured Roseivirgaceae bacterium | reverse complement strand
TAATCACGTTTTTTATTAGCGTTGTTACTTTGCTTTCGTATAGGATGGTTGTAAAACACACGTTTAGTTTTTTAAAAGGAGGGAGGAAAGTTTCTAAAAGAGTATTAATTTTTGGTGCAGGAGACTCTGGCCAAATGGTAAATCAATTATTTTCGAACGACCCTATTTATAAGGTAGTAGGTTATTTAGAAGATGATACCAATAAAATAGGAAAGGTTGTTAATGGAGTAAAGATTTATAACGGGAATAATTTTGAATTTTTATTGAAAGAGTATCAAGTAGATGAACTAATAATATCTGTTCAAAATTTAGATTATACAAGAAAAAACGAATTAGTAAATATAGCATTTGAAAACGGCAAAAAGGTGCTGCATGTGCCCCCTGTTAATAAGTGGGTAAAAGGAGAATTAAGTACCCGCCAGATTAAAGAAATTAATATTGAAGACTTATTAGGGCGTGATGCGATTAACCTAAATAATTATTATATAGCAAACGAGGTTGCTTCTAAATCAATTTTAATAACTGGGGCAGCGGGTTCCATAGGAAGCGAAATAGTAAGGCAATTAGCGGGATATAAACCCAAGCGACTCATTCTACTCGATCAGTCTGAAACAGGTATGTTTCATTTAAAACACGAACTAAAAAGCTTACATATTGAGTCTATTAACATTGAATATGTGATTGGTGATGTTACTAATATTGATAGATTGGCTTATGTTTTTGAAACGTATAAGCCTCAACTTGTGTTTCATGCAGCAGCCTATAAACATGTGCCAATGATGGAAATTAACTCAACCGAAGCTGTTTTGTGTAATGTGCAAGGCACTAGGCTATTGGCAGAGGCTGCAGTTAAAAACCAAGTTGAAAAATTTGTATATATATCAACCGATAAGGCCGTAAACCCTACCAACGTTATGGGAGCCTCTAAACGAATTGGGGAAATGTTTATACAATCTATTAACAATATTGCAAAAGAAGGCGTGTATGCAGGCACTAAATTTATTACCACTCGATTTGGAAATGTGTTAGGCTCCAATGGGTCGGTTATTCCGCTTTTTAAAAATCAAATTGCGTTGGGTGGGCCAGTAACGGTAACCCACCCTGAAATAACTCGTTTTTTTATGACAATTCCGGAATCGTGCCAGTTAGTGCTCGAAGCGGCTGCTATGGGTAAAGGAGGAGAAATATTTATTTTTGATATGGGTAAGTCGATAAAGATTGTTGATTTAGCAGAAAAAATGATTGCATTATCGGGCTTTGAGCCACATGCAGAGATTGAAATTGTATTTACTGGCTTACGTGAGGGAGAAAAACTTTATGAAGAGCTTTTAAATGATAAAGAAAATTGCACGAATACACACCATACAAAAATCATGATTGCCAAAATTATTGAACACCCTTTTTTAAAGGTTAATAGTACTATTAATGAAATTGTGCAATTAGCAAATAGTCAAAAGGAGTTTGAAATGGTGCAAATAATGAAAAAATTAGTTCCTGAATATATAAGCAACGAATCTAAATTTGGTAAATTAGATAATAAATCAGTTGGATAATGATTTACTGAAATCAGTTAATAAATTCTAAAATAGTTTATCTTCTTTTTCTCCTACTCTTGGCTTTGTATTTTTTTGATTTCCCATTCTTATATTGCGATTTTCTTGGTTTATTACCACTTCTGCTTTTAGATCCAAGCAAACGGTGGGGTAAAAAATAATCAGCTCTAATACTAAGAACAAAATAGCCATCATTTTTATTAGGGTTGCCACGCACAGCCCCCGCAGGTCTAGTGCCACCGTTAAATTCAAATTGTTTGTCGCTCATAGCGGCTGCTAGTGGATTGTCAAAACTTGAAATACCAGGGTAAACCGTGCTCATATCATCCAAATAGTCTGTAAAAGTAAAATGATATGCGCCAGCAATTACTAAATTTAAAAATGGGTTTGCCATTATTTTTATTCCGCCTCCAATCGGAACAGTAAGAGTTATGGGAGAATATTGAACTTGCTCTGTTTGTAGTGCTCTTAAAGGAATCATTTTTCCAGCAGAAGGATTAACACTTCCATCATGGTATGTGTTGGTAGATAAGCCCTTGGGTATATAGTATAATACGCCTATACCAGCAGACAAAAATGCATTAAATGGTTTTCGCTGATAATACCTTGCTCCATCTTCAAATAATTGTATAATTCCAACAGTCGAAAACTCAAAAGCGGTTGTTGTAAAGCTTAAATTTCTTTGCTTCCTCCCTTCGTCATCTGCAAACTTATCATCTCCTTTTAACTGAAATACAGTTAATGAAGCCCTCGCTGAAAACCTAGAGTTAATTCTTCGTTCTAATCCTGCTTCAATATTCCATTTGCTATTTTTAAATAATTCTCCAGAGTTGGCCATGTCTCCAAAATATTTCGCTGTTCCTGTTCCAAAAGATGCAACCCATTGCCGTTCAACCCTGCGGCTATAAAAACTTTGTGAGAATAGCTGTAAACTAAAAGCTGAAAATAGTATAAATAGTATAAATTTTTTCATCAAAACGATTTATGAACACCTAAAGGTAAAGGGATATTAACCAAAATACAAATTTGCAAAAAAGGCTCTGCTTAGTTGCAGAGCCTTGTGCACTCGAAGGGATTCGAACCCCCAACCCTCGGAGCCGAAATCCGATATTCTATCCAGTTGAACTACGAGTGCCGTTATTGCTTGCTAGGCTAAGGCTAATGCTTCTTTAACTCTTTCGGCTGCATCTTTAAGTACAACGGCAGAGGTTACTTTAAGCCCTGATTCTTCTATTATTTTAGCTCCTTCTTCTGCATTTGTTCCTTGCAAACGAACAATAATAGGAATATCAATCGTGCCAATGTTTTTATACGCTTCAACTACTCCATTAGCTACCCTATCGCAACGAACAATACCACCAAAAATATTGATTAAGATTGCTTTTACATTGGGTTCTTTTAATATAATTCTAAAGCCAGCTTCAACCGTTTCTGCATTAGCACTGCCGCCCACATCTAAAAAGTTAGCAGGTTCGCCACCCGAAAGCTTAATAATGTCCATAGTGGCCATGGCCAAACCTGCACCATTTACCATACAACCTACATTCCCATCGAGTCGAACATAATTCAAATCAGATTTTCCTGCTTCCACTTCCAATGGGTCTTCTTCCGATAAATCTCTTAATTCGGAGATGTCTTTATGTCGGTAAAGTGCGTTGTCGTCTATGTTAACTTTAGCATCTACTGCTAAAATTTTATCATCAGATGTTTTTAAAACAGGGTTTATCTCAAACTGAGAAGCATCGGTGGCTTCGTAAGCCTTATATAAGTTAAAAATAAACTTAACCATTTCTTTAAAGCTAGCACCTTCTAGCCCTAATGCAAAAGCAACTTTTCTAGCTTGAAAACCTTGTAAGCCTACACGAGGGTCAATCCATTCTTTAATAATTTTTTCAGGCGTTTTTTCGGCAACGGTTTCAATGTCCATTCCGCCTTCGGTAGAAGCCATAATAACATTGCATCCTTTATCCCTATCCAGTAAAATGCTTACATAATATTCTTTTGGTTCAGATGCCCCAGGGTAATAAACGTCTTCTCCAATTAATACCTTATTTACTTTTTTTCCCTCTGGGCCAGTTTGGGGTGTAACCAGTTGCATACCTAAAATCTCATCAGAAATGGTAGATACTTCATCAATACTTTTAGCAAGTTTAACACCCCCTCCTTTACCACGACCACCCGCATGGATTTGTGCTTTAATAATAAACCATTCCGTGCCTGTATCTCTATTAAGTTGCTTAGCTGCTTTTACAGCAGCTTCTTTCGATTCTGCAACAACTCCTCTTTGAATTCTAACACCATAGCTTGCGAGAATGTCTTTGGCTTGATACTCGTGAATATTCATATTTGAATTTTATTAGTTTAAAACTGCCTTATAGGGGGCATTAAAATGTTGTGCGAAGATACTTGTTTTCACTTATTATTTCAAGCAAAGGAAGCCTTTAAAATTTAATTTATTAAGTTTGACAACTATGAATAAAGTAGCTGTACTTCGTGCTAAAAATATTATTAAATCTTATGGAGACATTAAGGTATTGAAAGGTATAAATTTAATTGTTTATGAGAAAGAAATAATTTCTATTATAGGGGCATCAGGTGCAGGCAAGAGTACCTTGCTTCATATTTTAGGCACCTTAGAAAATGAAGACTCAGGCTTTTTGGAAATTGATTCTAAGGAGATTAATAGTTTAGGAAGTAAAGAAATTGCTTCTTTTAGAAATTCGACTATAGGGTTTGTTTTTCAATTTCATAATTTGTTGCCAGAGTTTACAGCACTCGAAAATGTTATGATGCCTATGCTGATTAGTGGGAATAGCTCTAAAGAGGCGAAAAAATATGCCGATGAGCTGTTTGATATCCTAGGTATCGCAAATCGAAAAAGCCATAAACCCTCGCAAATGTCGGGAGGGGAGCAACAGCGTGTAGCCGTAGCACGGGCATTAATTAATAAACCTAAAATTATTTTTGCTGATGAGCCTAGTGGAAACTTGGATTCGGCCAATGCAGAAGAGCTGCACAACTTATTTTTTAAATTACGAGATAATCTTGGACAGACATTTGTTATTGTTACACATAATGAGCAATTAGCCAACATTGCTGATCGAAAAATAGTAATTCAAGATGGGCTTATTGCCATATAATGAGCAAAGGGCTTCGTTATATGTTAGTGGCAATTATATTTTTTGCTGTAATGAATGTGCTAATCAAATTTGTTCCCCGAATTGGCCCCGTTGAAATTGTTTTCTTTAGATCTATTGTGTCATTTCTAATCTCGTTTATTACACTTAAAAAACTAGGCATAAGTATTTGGGGGAATAATAAAAAATGGTTGATAATTAGAGGTGTGGCTGGCTCTATTGGCTTGCTTTTATTTTTTGCAACCATAAAAGAAATGCCCTTGGCTAGCGCAGTAGCCATTCAATATTTATCTCCCATATTTACTTCATTACTTGGGATATTTATTGTAAAAGAGCGAGTGTATTCTGTACAATGGCTATTCTTTTTAATTTCTTTTATGGGTGTGATTTTAATTCAAGGGTTTGACCCTAGAGTTACGCAAGCCCAGATGGGTATTGGAGTGGTCTCTGCTTTGGCAGCAGGAATGGCTTATAATAGTATCAGAAAACTAAAGTTAAGCGAACACCCATTAGTAATAATTTTCTATTTCCCATTAATAACCATTCCAATTACAAGTATTTATTTGCTTTTCACAGGTTGGACAACGCCAACATTATTTGAGTTGCTAATTTTGCTTGCTATCGGATTGGCCACACAATTTGCACAATATTTTATGACCAAAGCTTATCAATTAGAGGAATTATCAAAAGTATCTAGTATTCAATACCTCGGTATTGTGTTTGCCTTATTATTTGGTTTCATTTTCTTTGAGGAATCCTATACGCTTAAATCATTTACAGGCATTTTTATTGTGCTACTAGGGGTAGTTTTGAATGTGGTATTTAAAACTAGAAAGGGCTAAATTTAACGGGTTGTTGTTGCCCCCTTTTACCTTTTAAACCCTAATGCACTGCCTCCACAATAAGCAGTAGAATTATCAAATGTATAAGTAAGGTAATAAATGCCTGTGCTTTGGCAATTAAACACGATGGCTTGTAATTGTTGACCATTTACAACACTAGTAGCCAATTGCTTTCGGCTAGAGTCGTATAATGTAACCACTAAGCCTTTGTTTCCGCCCTCTGCTGAACATAGGTTTACCATATACATAGTGCCTTTGGCAAATGGGTACGAATACTCTACTTTATCAAGTCTGCCTCCTCTGCCATTAATTTCATAGCTCTTTAAAAAGTGAAACCCTCCAGCTAATTTAGGAATACATACCTTAACACTTTCAGTAGGAACACATTGTGCTTGTGATTCTTGATTAATAAAAACAAGTGCACTAACAAGTAATATATAATTAAAAATTTTCATGCTTCAAGTAAAATATTAAGATGTTAATTTGTTTCTAATAGATGTAATTACACGATCAATCTCTTTTACATTTTCTTGTGTAATGTGTACTGTGCTCGTGCTATTATCAATAATCATTAGCACTCCATCAATAATTTCCGTAGTAGGTTCTGCATACGTATAGGTAATCTCTATCTTGCTATAAGCCTCTTTTAATTGCTGCATGTCCTCATATAATTCTTTTATATTAGGGTCTGTTTCCGCATAAAAACTCATTAACAACATGATGTTTTCTAGTATAATTTTTTGCTCTCCAATTCGCTCTGCCAATGCAGGCACTTCTGGGTTTGATAAAGCCATTTGAGTGTTGATATGTACGGCTTCCATCCAACCTCCAACTAAAAATAAGATACTCAAATTTGCTCTCTTGTTTTCTTGCAAATACCTATTAATGGCATTAAAATTTTGAGTGGTAATAAGCATAATAGAATCCAAATTATCATTATTGGTTGCTAAACGACCTATTAATTTAATATTAAAAAACTGCCCAATATTTAAGTCATCTGCTAATTCTTTAACGGATTTCATGTAGGCTAAGCCTTCTTGATTTTTGTTAAAGATGTTTGTATAAATTAAATCTGTGCCATAAATACCCAAGTTAATGGCTCGTTTAAACGTAGTATTATACTTCGATACATCATCGGGGTTGCTTAAAATGGTACGGTCGTAGGCAGAACCTGACTCCTTCATTAGCATTGATATTTCTAATGGAGCAGGAATCTGCATTAATATGTCGTTAATTGTTTCTTCGGAAATTGCAGGAGTATCTATAGCTCCATCCAATTCATTTAAAAAAGCATCAGCTTCTTCTTTTTTATCCGAGCCACAAGAACTTATTAACAGTACAGCCGCAATAAGCAAAAATGGAAAATGGTTTTTCATTTGTTTTTGTTTTAGTTTTTAGCTAGAAGCAATTTACCTAATTAGTGTTCAAATTTACCTACTTTTTTTTAATCTGTATACTGCCTAGCCTATTAATTAATTTGGAAAGCCATTCAAAATAGAGTGCAATATACAACCCAAACGACATAAACCATATAACAAATATATTAAACCAAAATGTATCATAGGTACGGCCTAAAAATGGTTTATTGGGGGCATAAAAGTGAGTTCGATAGTCTAATAGGTTGCTTGTATGGTAGGTTTCATTAAAAATAGGATCTATGCGTTGTATCAATCTATTATTATAAATAATGGTTCTATCTTCCGCATTTACCCTTCTAACTAAATCGGCCAACGACTGATTAAAATACTTCGATTTGTATTCGCCAATATTATAATCATTCTTTTTATTAAGATAGTTAATAAGTTTTTCTTTATCCTGAGTTGCTTTATTATATCTATTAAAATTAACGTCTTCTAATGCTTTTGAGTAGGCTTCAACGGTAGTAATAGTTGTCTTAGAATAATTTTTCCAAGTTGTTAAACTATCTAGCAAAGAGCGAGAATATCCGGCTACAGTATCTTGGTCATCAATAATAGCATGAATTGTTAATAATTTATCTTTTTTTATTTTATCATCTTCTGTGTTTTCAATATCTTTTAACAACCCATTTACAATAGGCACAACATAAGCAGTTACATAATTGGCCTGAGATGCTTTTTTATCAAGCTTAAAATAGGTATTTGTATATAAGTTATTTTTATATAAATCTACTGCAATTGCTTCAAATGCCCACCTAGAGGCCATTATGTCGGCTACCAATGGTACTTTTTCTTTAGAGCTAAGCGTGTCGTTTAGCTTATCAAACTCAAACATTAAACCAGAAAGTATCATTTGAGGAATAAGAATAATAGGTATTAATATGTAAACGGTTACAGCAGAATTAAATGCCGATGATACATTAAGGCCTACCATATTGGCGAAAAATGAAATACTAAATAAAATGAGCCACATACTCATCGTCATACCATGTATTTCTAATATTAAGTTGCCTACCACCACAAAAGAAAAAGTTTGTACAGCAGATATTACAAGTAAAATAAACATTTTAGATATTAAATAGCTGTTTCTATTTAGGTTAAGAAACGATTCTCTACGTAATATTTTACGATCTTTAATAATTTCTTCTGCGCTAACCGATAGTCCCATAAAAAGAGCTACTATAATGCTCATTAATATAAATACAGGTAGGTTATCATTAAATAAGTAGCTGTACCCATCGGCAGCAGGGGTATTGGTGTATTTAATGATGAATGCTAAAATAAAAGCTAATAAAGGAGCTTCTAATAAATTAATAGCAAGGTATTGCGTATTGCTAATTTTTGATTTTACATCGCGCATTATAAAAATAATAGACTGCTTAATTCTATTCGGGATACGAAGTAAATTAGGAGGGGGGGAAGTAACCTCTTTCACTTTTGGCACTTCAAAATGTTCTTCAAAATGCTCATTCCATTGCAATGGAGTAACCTTACGTTTATTGGTAAGCTGCCCGTATTCATCAACTACTTGAGCTTCTATAATATTAAATATTTGCTCAGGATTAACATTGCCACAGTTAGTACACTGCCCTTTAATGCGATCTACTTGGTTAGTTACCTCTTTAAAATAAGTTACTCCTTCTACTGGGTTGCCATAATACACAGGAAACCCACCGGTATCCATAATATACATTTTATCGAACATTTTATAAATGTCTGATGAAGGTTGGTGGATAACCACAAAAATCAATTTGCCTTTAATCGAAAGCTCTTTTAATAGATCAATTACATTTTCAGAATCGCGCGATGACAGGCCAGAGGTGGGCTCATCTAAAAATAGCAAAGCAGGTTCGCGAATAAGTTCTAGTGCAATATTGAGCCGCTTGCGTTGCCCTCCACTAATTGTTTTTTCGAGCACATTGCCCACACGTAAATCTTTGCGCTGCTCCAACCCTAAACTAGATAATACATCAATTACTCTTTGATGAAGCTCTTTAGGAGATAAATTGTCAAAGCAAAGTTTGGCGTTATAGTATAAGTTTTCATACACGGTAAGCTCTTCAATTAGTAAGTCATCTTGAGAAACATAGCCTATCACTCCTTGTATTTTGTCTTTTTCAAGAGCCGTGTCTATTCCATTTATTTTAATACTGCCTTTGCTAGGGGTTTCTAAGCCCGCAAGCACATTAAGTAGGGTGGTTTTTCCTGCACCCGATGCTCCCATAATGCCAATTAGTCTGCCAGATCCTTCGTGTATATTAATATCATGCAAGCCAATAGCACCATTAGGAAACTTAAATTCCACTTGGTCGGCAATAAACGAAAGCTCGGTAGCTTTATGATTAGGGTTAAAGCTGGTAATGATATCGCTGTAATAAAGGGCCTCGCCTGCGGGCATTTTAATGGTACTTCCATGTGAAAAAATATAAGCTCCATGGGCATTCATAATAAATCCATTTAGATTCATTTCATCATTTCCGATGTACTTTACAAAGTACATATCCACACTATTAATTTTTAAGAATATGAGTATGCCATCTAAATTAGAATATAAAAAACGATTAGTAGGGCCTTCGTTAGTTGGTATATTTCGGGTGGCCTGAATTATCGTTGGCGTATTAAAATTTTTATCAATCCCATCTGTTCCATAAAAAACAAATTGCCTTATAATTTTATACTCATCTTTTTCAAAATTAAAAACCTCAGCCACCGTATCTAAAATACCTAGTTCGGTTTCGGTAATTTCTTCATCTGCTTTTACAAGCTCCATTATTTTTATGAGTACTACTATTTTTTGCCGTTGTGTAAGTGTTTTATTAATTTTTCGGCATAGCCCAAGAATACGCACCGAATCTTTCATGGAAGTGCGCTGCTTTTCTTTTTTTACGCCACCATAATCAACCAGCTTATCATAAATTTTTAAGTACTCTTTAACAGAATCTTGGTCTAACTCTTGATTAAAAAATCGGATAACATACTCCCGTTCTACTTCTTTAACACCGCCATCCTGTTTTGAGAAAATAGCAAATAATTGGGTTAAAGCTTTTAGTATTTCTTCACTCACTTTTTAATAGTTTTATAAAATAATGTACTAACCTACAAATATTCGACTATTTAATCTTAGTTAATAATTTAACCAAGAATTTAATCGTAGGGCGATAGCCCATTTGGCTTAATTCCCCCGATCC
>CAZGDC010000080.1:0-10360 GCA_964524405.1 uncultured Roseivirgaceae bacterium | reverse complement strand
AATTAAACCAAATAGGCTATCGCCCTGCGATTAAAAAACAAATTGAAATCCAATTTTGATACCAAAATCATTGATGGAAGGGTCGTTGGTGTAGGTAAGCCGATGAAAGAAATCAATTCTAATTATTTTAAAAATATTTTCGACTCCATAGCCTACTTCAACATAGGGCACATCTGCTTGAAGCACTCCAAACTGGCTAATTTCAGTACCTTCTGCATCAAATTGAGGCACAATAATATCAATATTTTCTTGTCGCATACCGCCATACAACACTTTGGCTTCTCCTACTAGTCTAAGTTTTAATGCTCGAATTAATGGAATACGGTTTAATATTTTACCCTCGAATCGGTGTCGGTAACTAAAGGAAAAAAATCGATCGGAAGTAAATTCAAAATTATCCATTAAATTATAGGTAATTGGAATGTAAAAAGGGGTTTCGTTGCCTAAGTGATTTCTTAAAAGAGGATAAGGAACATTGCCAAAAACATATTCTCCTTCAAGTCGTACTATGGAGGTGCCAAATTCGCCCAGTTTAAGTCTTTTTATAAACTCAAATCCTATTTTTTGGTATTGAAGGCTAACATCTAATAATGGCATGCCTACTGCAAAGCTCAATCTAATGATTGGAAACCTATTAAAGCCTCCACTTACTCTATCATTATCATCAATTAAATATTTCCTATCTTTCGCCCATTCGAGCTGAATACGTGCTTCGGTGGTAGTAATATTTTGTTTTTCTACCTTGTCTGTTTTTGTTATATCCTCGTAATAGGAAAAATCATATAATGGGTCTAGTCGATCGTACCTCAGCGTTAGTTTGGAGTTTAGATCTCTCATTATTTGATTTTCTAAGGTATATTTTAGTCTAGCGTGCTCAAAAGGTCTTACAAGTGTTCCTAATCTATTAAAGGCATAAAAAGCACCTTGTTCATTAATATCGCTATGAATAAAAAATACGGGGTCGAGGTCTTGTCTAATATCTATGCCCATTTTTACCCAAGGTTTGCGCGAAAGTATATAATCAACACCTGCTCGATATTTCCATTTTTCATCGCCAAAACCATACCCAATAAGGCCTTTAAATACCCATTTATCACTAAATTGAAAGGTGGTTTCTCCTCCAAAACCAAGGCGAAGCCCTTCTATATTATTATAGGATAGAAATAATGGGTAAGGACCAATTCTAACTTTATTAAATCGATAAAAACCACTATAGGCAAATTTTGCCATATCAATGTAGGTTTTAATGGAAGGTATTTTATTAAGTGTATCCACCATATTATAGACATTAATTTCACTTTTTGAGAGTGACTCGTGCCTATTTTGTTCCCAATATAAATCATTACTCATCCGAACTTCTGTGTCCATTTCAACAGGCAAACGATAAAATGATTCTTCTCTAGGTTTGTTAACAATAAAATTTTTATTAGAAATGTAGAATTTGGCTAGCAGCCCTGCCACTTTTTGGGTGGGTTGGGCAACATCAATTAGCACTCTGGTTTTACTGGGCAACCAAGGGCCTGCTTCTGTTTTTTCAAGTTGCTGCTTAATATTTATTTTTTCAATAAAGTTTAAATTGGCTTTTTTACCAACGGTTACATCAATTTGTTTGAGTGCAAACTCCTCTTTTGTAATCCACATGGTGCCTTTAAAGGCAAGGTCTGTTTTTCGCTTGGGCTCGAAATCAATACGGTAGGCAAAATCGTCTCCTATCATTAAGCTATCTATCAAGTAATAATTATAGGCTCCTTTCCACCCATTAGCTAAAGGAGAAACAAACTCTTTTTCAATGATGGTCATATAATTTCGATAAAAATTATATTCCTGGTAAGTAGAGCCTACAATTTGGGAGGTAAAAGTGCCATCGGTTAAGCCCAACCCAATTACCTTCGTTTTTATAATATATTCGTGGCGCATATCAGGGTTATTGCGCACATAGTAATTAGAGATAGCCTCTGAAAAAAAAATAGGCAAGATGGATCTTCCATTTTCGCCTGCAATTATTTCGATGCTATCTAGTACGTGTACAATCTTTTTTATTTGCTTATTTTGCTTAAACTTATCGGTAATATTATCAACATCGGCTTCAATTTTAGTATAGCTCTGATATTCATAAGCTGTTAATGATCGCTTATCGTTTTGTTTTTTATGCTTTATTACATTGCGCATAATGGCAAAGGCAGGGTTTTCTTCCGCAAAAAAAACAATTTCTTCTA
The DNA here is from genome assembly GCA_964524405.1 of uncultured Roseivirgaceae bacterium. GTDB lineage: Bacteria > Bacteroidota > Bacteroidia > Cytophagales > Cyclobacteriaceae > JAKISE01. Next base: position 8,144 of record CAZGDC010000080.1, on the reverse strand, counting down.
GGTTTACAATTTCTTCTACTAGTTCAAAATTTACCTTTTGCTCTTGCCCATGTTTTACGGCTATCGCCAATTGGCGATAGCCAATATAACTCGCAATTACTGTATCTGCTTTTTGTGTGGTTGCAATGCTAAAAGTGCCATCAAAATTAGTGGTTGCACCATCTGTAGTGCCTTTAAAAAAAACATTAGCAAATGGTATGGGGTCGCCATTTTCGGCATCTCTTATTTTGCCATGCACAGTGGTTTTTTGGGCATAGCCAGAAAAGCCTATTAAAAAAAATAGTATAATATGGATGTTTAAAAATTTCAATAGACTATAATAGGTTAGCGGTTATATCTTTAGAATACAAAATAATATTATTTTAGTATTACAAACAAAAAAATAGAATGTCAATAGTGATTTATGCAATAATGTATAGTTCTAAAAAAGCTTTGACTCTTGCAAAAAACTCTCTTATCCTTACATTTCCTGAGTATTTAAGAGGTAACCTATGCGTTTGCATTACTTGTGCATTCAAATTATAATGCTTACTGATAAACAAGGCTCTATACCCATGAAATTTTTGTGTAATTATTGTTATTTTTTTTAACCCAACTATTTTTTTAGCGTTTTTAATAGATTCAATGGTTCTAAACCCTGCGGTATCTAACCGTATTTTATTGCTTGGTATGCCTAATTTTAGCAACGCTTCCTTCATCATTTTAGGTTCGTTATAATATTGGGTGCGGTTATCGCCACTTACAATAATGATATTAATTTTTCCTGCTTTCCATAATGCAAACGTAGTAGCCATACGCTCTTTAAAAAAAAGATTCTCGCCTCCTCCTTTTTCTTTATTGCTGGTTCCTAGTACTAAACCAATTTCATTATAAGGTATATCTTCTACCTGTTTATATATATTGCTTTTTGTCGTAATTATTATCCACATGTTTATGGCAATTATTACTGCAAGTACTATTACTACTAATTTTTTAATTTTTTTCAAATCAAGTATTTCGTTAACTATTAGTTTTTGCTATTATTTGGTGCTTCTAATAAAACGCTACAAAATTAAATTTTATTTTTTTGCGATACTACTCTTTTAAAATTTTGCATCCGTAATTAAACTACCCCGAGGCAGAGCCATCGGAGTTGGAGTTTGCTTTGCAAACAATCTTGTTTCCAACCCAAATAGGCTATCGCCCTGCGATTAAAATAATTCGAGGGTTGTTCCAATCTCATAATCATCTCCTCCTTTTTTTTTAGGGGGTTTGGGTGCAGGAGTTGGTTTAGAAGCTGGCAACTGACTAGGCTTAACCGCTTCTTTATTTTCAATTACAGGTTCTTTTGGGGGTGGTTTTTGATCCGTTTTTTCTTTATTAATAGGTGCCGTTAAGCTAGTGTTATCGTTTTCTGTTTTTATGGGAGGTGGTTTTGAATCGGCATTGGGCAATACTGGCTCTATCAGCACTATTTTTTTTACTGGAAACGGAGACAGTCGATTACCAATCGCTTTCCATCCTTTTATATCAATTAATTCTGAGGATTTTACCGTTAATGTTTCTTTCTCTTTGGTTTTCCCTTTTAGTATATCCATTTGCACCTCTGGGTTGGGATGAACCGAAACGGCTGTTAATTTAGAGCCTGAGGTTTCGCTAATTAAGCCATATTTTTTACCCGTGGTATTGGTTTCAATCTGAAAACGCTTAATAAAATGATTTTTAGATTTCCCTTCTTGGTGTATTAAAGTAACTACAAGGTCATTCTCAAGCTTTATCATCAAGCTAATTTTATCGGGTTCATAATGATTGGATAAATCGTACGTGGTAAGCTCATATTGCCCATCTTTATACAGTAGAAGAACCCGCTCTTCCCCATCAAAATTACCAACCAATTCTCCACGCCCCTCTTTATTTAACCTGCCTACCGAAGCATCGTACCAAATATCTATGCCTGATAAGGTAGAAACGCCTTCGGATTTAAGCTCTATTTTTCTAATGGGGTATTTGGTAAGTATATTACCTCCTGCTCCTCGTCCTTTTATTTCAATCGAAGAAAAATTAAAATCAAACACTTTTGTTCTAGCCGAAGCCCCTGAGGTAAGTTTAATTACTATAATTTCTGCTTGCCCATTAGGGTTAGCGGTAATATAAAGCACTTTAGAGCCTTTAGCTCCTTTGGTTAAATCATACTCTTTATCGCGTGTAACGCCTAATACGTTAAATCGTTTTACCATGTTTCGGCCTGAGCCCGCATCTACATAAATAAGGTTATAAACCATGCGTTCATCGTTCTTTTTCCAAACGCCAACGTGTAGAATATCCTTACCCATAAATATTTTTTCCGAAATGCGCGATACCATACAAACGCCATCTTTACGAATTACAATAATGTCATCAATATCAGAGCATTCGCTTACAAATTCTTCTTTTTTAATGCCATAGCCAATAAATCCATCTTTGCGGTTTACATACAGTTTTTGATTATTAGCAACCACTGCCGTGGCTTTAATTTCATCAAAAATTTTTATTTCTGTTTTTCGCTCTCTTCCTTTACCGTATTTATCTAATAGTTTAGAAAAATAGGAGATCGAATACGTAATAATGTTTTCTAAATTATGTGCTACTTCTTTCAGCTCTTCTTCGAGCTTAAGCATTAACTCATCCGCTTTAAAAGCATCAAATTTAGAAATACGTTTAATTTTAATTTCTGTTAGCTTAGTAATATCCTCTTCGGTTATTACTCTATAAAACTGAGGCTTAAATGGAGTTAACCCTTTATCTATGGTTTTTATTACCGCTTCCCACGTTTCGCACTCTTCAATATCTCGGTAAATTCTATTTTCAATAAATATTTTTTCAAGAGAGGAGAAAAGCATTTTCTCCAATAATTCTGCTCGCCTAATTTCAAGCTCTCGCTTTAGTAAATCAACTGTTTGCTCGGTGTTTATTTTAAGGATTTCATTTACCGATAAAAACATCGGTTTATCTTTTACAATTACACAGGCGTTGGGCGATATGGAAATTTCGCAATCTGTAAAAGCATACAACGCATCAATGGTAACATCTGGCGATATACCAGGCATCAAGCTAATCGCTATTTCAACGTATTTGGCGGTATTATCAATTACCTTTTTTATTTTAATTTTTCCTTTATCGTTGGCCCTAATTATTGAATCTATTATAGAACTGGTGGTAGTGGCATAAGGAATATCTTTAATAATGATTTCCTTTTTATCTACTACTTCAATTTTGGCTCTAATTTTTACTTTTCCTCCCCGTTCTCCTTGTTTATAATCAGAAACATCTATTGTACCTCCTGTTAAAAAATCAGGATATATTTTAGGGCTTTTCCCTTTTAAAATATCAATAGAGGCTTTTACTAGTTCAATAAAGTTATGAGGCAGTATTTTGGTTGAAAGCCCTACTGCAATTCCATCTACGCCTTGTGTAAGCAATAGTGGAAATTTTACGGGTAGCGTAATGGGTTCATTTTTTCTGCCATCGTACGAAAGCTGCCATTCGGTTGTTTGGGCATTAAAGGCTACATCTAATGCAAACTTTGATAAACGAACTTCGATGTATCGAGGGGCGGCCGCCCTATCCCCTGTTCTAATATCGCCCCAGTTGCCTTGCGTTTCAAAAAGCAATTCTTTTTGTCCCAAATTAGTAATGGCATCGCCAATGGCTGCATCGCCATGGGGGTGATACTGCATAGTTGTACCAATAACATTGGCCACCTTATTAAATCTGCCATCGTCCATTTCTTTTATGGCATGCATAATTCGCCTTTGAACTGGTTTTAAACCATCGTCAATAGCTGGCACTGCTCGTTCTAAAATAACATAAGAAGCATAATCGAGAAACCAGTTTTCGTACATGCCCGATAAAGGCACAATGGTGTGCGATTCTTCTTGATGTGATTGACCGTTGGTTAATTCTTCTTCACTCATATTTTAACTATGCTATTTCTTTTTCTACAAAATCTTTTTCCACTCGCAATTTATCTATGATAAATTTTTGACGATCTGGGGTGTTTTTACCCATATAAAAACTTAGTAGTTTTTCAATGCTTGTATCTTCTCTCTGAATCACAGGATCAAGTCGAATGTCATCGCCAATAAACTCCCCAAATTCATCTGGCGAAATTTCTCCTAGCCCTTTAAATCGTGTTATCTCTGGCTTTACTCCTAATTTTCGAATCGCTACTTGTTTCTCCAACTCATTGTAGCAATAAATAGTTTGTTTTTTATTGCGCACCCTAAACAGCGGTGTATCTAATATAAATACATACCCATGTTTAATAAGGTCTGGAAAAAATTGCAGAAAAAAAGTGAGCAATAATAATCGAATATGCATGCCATCTACATCGGCATCAGTTGCCACCACAATTTTGCGGTAACGCAGGCCTTCTATTCCATCTTCAATATTTAAGGCATGCTGTAACAGGTTAAACTCTTCGTTTTCGTACACCACTTTTTTAGTAAGCCCAAAGCTATTTAGTGGCTTACCTCTTAGGCTAAAAACGGCCTGTGTTTGCACATTTCTTGATTTTGTTATCGAACCACTTGCGGAGTCGCCTTCGGTAATAAAAATCATCGATTCTTCGCGCAATTCTCCTTTTTTATCGTTGAGATGGATACGGCAATCTCTTAATTTTTTATTGTGAAGATTCGCTTTTTTAGCTCTATCATTTGCTAATTTTTTTATGCCTGCAATTTCTTTTCGCTCTCGCTCTGATTGTATAATTCGCTTTTGAAGTGCTTCGGCTGTATCTGAATTTTGATGCAGATAATTATCTAACTCAACCTTAATAAAGTCGTTTATAAAGGTACGCATGGTTGGTCCATCGGGTCCAACATTTTGCGACCCTAATTTGGTTTTTGTTTGCGATTCGAACACGGGCTCTTGCACCCTAACCGCTACCGAAGCAATAATACTACCTCGAATATCCGATGCATCGTAATCCTTTTTATAAAAATCGCGTACTGTTTTTACTACCGCTTCTCTAAATGCTGCTAAGTGGGAGCCTCCTTGTGTAGTATATTGCCCGTTTACAAACGAGTAGTACTCCTCTCCGTATTGATTAGAGTGGGTAATGGCTACTTCAATATCCTCTCCTTTAAGATGAATTATAGGGTATCGTAAACTTTCTTGCTGTACTTTACGAGAAAGCAAATCGAATAAGCCATTTTCGGCAAAATACTTTTTTCCATTTAGGGAAATGGTAAGACCTGAATTAAGAAATACATAATTCCATATAAGATCTTCTAAATAGCCTGTAATATAATGGTAGTTTTTAAATACAGATTCATCTGGCTCAAATACAATAAGTGTTCCGTTACGCCCACTGCTAGAGGCTATTTTTACATCTTTGGTAATTTCGCCTTTGCTAAACTCAGCTAGTTTAGTTTCTCCGTCTCGGTACGATTGTACTTTAAAATAGCTAGAGAGTGCATTAACGGCTTTGGTACCTACACCATTTAACCCTACTGATTTTTGAAAGGCTCCAGAATCATACTTGCCACCTGTATTAATTTTAGATACACAATCTACCACTTTACCTAATGGTATGCCACGACCATAATCTCTAATTTCTGCACGGTGCTCCGAAATTTTAACTTCAATGGTTTTACCAAATCCCATCATGTGCTCATCTATACAGTTATCCAACACTTCCTTAACTAGCACATAAATGCCATCGTCTTGAGCCGACCCATCTCCTAGTTTGCCAATGTACATGCCTGGTCGTAATCGAATATGTTCTTTCCAATCTAGCGATTTTATGCTGTCTTCATTATAATTACTAACTGCTGCCATGTATCTATTGGTCTATTAATTTTAGGTGATTTTAAGAAATACAAAACTCAATTCAACTTCTTAAAACTTTCTAGGTTTCCGAAAAAATAATTATTGCAGTTACTAATTAAGTGCTTTTTAATAAACTGCACAACCTAGTAAATTTTTACTAAACGGTGGCTAAACAGTTTAACTAACTAATAATGTGTTAATTGATGCCCCTTGAGAAAAAAACACTTTAAATAGTTTTTTTTACTTTTAGTAAAGAAATTATAAATGCGAGTGCCCAAAGTACAAATAATGCGAAACTGCTATATATAAAAGGAGCAAAAGAGGAGTAGTCAAAATTCTCTTTCCCATTTAAAATGGCAATAAATGTAAGTGCTACACAAAAGAAAATATTTATAATAATTACAAGAAGCAAAACGTGCTTTCCCATTAATTGAGCCATTTTAGAAACAGACTTATTAGATATAAATGCCAACGCATAAAACAAGGCATTAGCAATAATAAAAAACACGAGGGTACTATAAAAAAAAGCGTCTTTACCCATATAATGTAACGGGTTACTTTTTTCATCTAATAAAACAAGTACTTGCTCAGGCAAACCCGCATAAGAATAAAAAAAAACAACTACCAACAGTATAATTGATAATATTCGAAACGCATTAAGAATTTTAAAAGTCATTTATAGTGTAATTTTAAAAGTACAAATTTACCCAAAAAATAGATTATCCTCATTTAATTGAATAGAATTAAATACATTTGAAAAATTATAAATGAGTAAAAGATGGATATTAACCCAATCGTTTTATCAATACCAATTTTTGCCCTACTTATTATTATTGAAATAATAATTCAGTGGGCAAATAAGCGAAAATTATACCGTTTAAATGATGCTGTAACCAATATTAATACGGGTATTACCCAACAGGTTTCTGGACTATTTTTTAAACTATTTGCGCTCGGCCTATATCAATACATTTTTGAGCATTGGGCGCTGTGGCAAATACCAACCAATTGGTACACATTGGTTATATTATTTATTGCTACTGACTTTGCCTATTATTGGGCACATAGAATGAGCCACGAAGTCAACTTATTTTGGAGTGGGCATGTGGTGCACCACCAAAGCGAAGATTATAACCTATCGGTTGCCTTACGCCAAAGTTCTTTTCAAGTAATATGGACTTCGGTCTTTTACTTTCCATTGGCTATTATTGGGTTTAATACGATAGATTTTGCTTTAATGGCAGCACTTACTACACTCTACCAATTCTGGATTCATACCGAGCTGATTGGCAAACTTGGTTTTATAGAGTATATTTTTGTAACCCCTTCGCACCATAGAGTGCACCATGGCCGCAATCCAAAATATATTGATAAAAATCATGGGGGTGCTTTTATTATTTGGGACAAGCTATTTGGTACGTTTCAAGAAGAAGAGGAGACACCTACATACGGGGTTACTTCTCCGATTAACAGTTGGAATCCTGTTTGGGCGAACTTTATAAACTTTAAAGTTATGTGGACAGAAATGAAGCAAATTTCGAAGTTTACCAACAAAGTAAAGTATGTTTTTTATAAGCCTGGTTGGCTACCTAAAGAGTTAGGTGGGTATCGACCTGCTCCATCCATTAATCATAATTCTTATGTAAAATATGAAACTGTTGTTTCTAAAAAGATGGCAGGGTACGTGCTATTTCAATTTCTATCTATTTTAGGATTTACTACTTGGTTTTTATTTAATCAAGCTAGTTTAGACCTTATTCCAAAAGCGGGTGCCGCACTATTAATTATAATAACTACCATAACGGTAGGTGGGGTTTTCGAATCGAAAACTTGGATTAATTGGGCTGAAAAGTTCCGACTAATGGCTATTTTGGCATTAGCTGCCATTTTAGGATTTTATCAATTAACCGAAATGTGGGTGCTAATTATAATAGTTAACTATTATATAATTTCAAAAATATGGCTATCAATAGCTCTAAGACCTCAAAAAAAATGACTAAATATCTATTCGCATTCCTAGTGCTACTCACTTTTTCCTGTTCCGAAGCAATTGAAATCGAAGGTTTTGATAAAGAAATATGGGTAAATGATATTGATGGATGCCAAGAACAAAGAAAAGCATTAATTGGCACACTAGTTAATAACAAAGATAAACTATTGGGCAAAGACCAAACCCAAATAAAAGAGTTACTTGGCAACCCTGATAGGCACGAACTTTATAGAAGAACTCAGCGATTTTTAATTTATTCGATAGACCCTGGCTCTAGTTGCCCTACCTTTATTGCGGATAAAACATTGGGCAATTTAACCATACGGTTTAATGCCTTAGGTAGGGTGCACGAAGTTTTTTATTA
>CAZGDC010000079.1:0-10469 GCA_964524405.1 uncultured Roseivirgaceae bacterium | reverse complement strand
CTTTTTAAAATGATGTATAAATTAAAACAACAATTAAAAGACATTTTAAATTACTCTTATACCACTTTTGAAAATGAAATTTCAAAAGGATTTATTGTATATATTGATTCAAATGGAGTTCTAAATGTTTATGATGTAAATAAACAAGAATTGTTATTTGTTAAAAAATTAGACAATAATTATGGAATATCATTTATTGATGATTTATTTTTTTTACGAAAAAAAGAAAATAATTTATTTAAATTAGATATTGTATCTGAAAGTTTAGAGCCATTTTATAAGTGTTCAGATAAAGAAAATTTTTCTTGTAGTGTAGGCGTATTATCAAAAGATTTGGTAATTGAAACTCAATCTAAAGTTGTTGATTTTAATATAATTGAAAAATATTCAAAAATTATCAATCCGAAAACATCTGAAATAATATATTCTTGGAAAGGATTAGAGTACTTAATTCAAAAAGAAGGTAGTATTATATACATCAAACCTATAAGAGGAAATAATTTAATTAGAAAGAATATTACTTCAGGTAAAATCGAGTATAATATTAATTTTGATGATGATTCATTAGAAAGTCAAATCTTAGAACAAACAAAAGAGGATTTCTATATTAAAACTTCAGGTAATAATCCTAATCAATCAAATTTATATTCAGTAAATAAAAATACAGGTGAAATAAATTGGAAAACAGAAACTTCACTTCTTGATTACTCTTTAGATAATAATAAATTATATGGATTAGGTGGTAAACGATTTGAAGTAATAAGCACGCTAACAGGCAAAAAAGAATTGGTAGCTGAATTAGACATTAATATTGTTATCTCTTCTCATCTAACATATTATAATGATGGGTTTCTTTACTTTTCATCTCATTTAGATAATAATATTCCTGTATTTGGAGCAGTAAATGTAAAAACAGGAAAATTAGACTTTATCCAAGAAGTAAAAATTGAAGGAGAAAAATCATTTAGAATTGGTTTAGAAAAACCTATTGTTGTTGATAACAGATTATATGTAAAAGATAGTCTTAATAACCTACACATATTCGAGAAAGACCAAAATGAAACTACTTAAATACATATTCTTATTTATCTTTTCATTATTGTTATACAGTAATGTGTCAGCAACAGAAATAGTTGTTGTAGATAATCACAATGTATTTTTTGAAGTTGGTCATACTCAAACTAATTCAAAAGAAGAAACTTGGTTAGGGTTACTTTATTTACAAGAAAATAGTAAGTTAGCAACTTCTAATGATAAGATAGGTCTGTCTTGTCAACAAAGTTCTTCAAGTGCCCATAGGGATTTGATTGATGCGTGGGAAGTACTACATGATGCTGGTGTAGATGACTTAGTAAGAAAGAATATTGATGAAGTTGATTTTGTTGATGATTTTATAAAAACAAATCCAAATAAAACAAAAGCACAGGTTACTTCCGATATTAACTCACAAGGCTATAGTGCGTGGAAGTTGGCTAATGGGGTGGGGAAATTTACAACAGCAGAATTAGCACTATTGAAAAGGGCTGACTTGCCTAATTTTGTCTCAAATAATTTAGATGATTTATTGTTAGCTGAAAACAGAACTGCAATATGGAATCTTAATAATGTTTCTTCAGGGCAATTTAAGAGAGGTGATTTAATAGAAGAAATATTTAATCAATGGGGGAATAAATATGGAGGTTATCAAAACTTAAATGACATAATACCTAATTACAGAACTTTAGATTTTGATGGTGTTCTTGCGAATGTTAATGAAGTTGTTTCTCTGAAAACATTCAAACCTATAACTAATAATACTCTCAGTAATTTTAAAACCACCTTAAGAAATAATACAAGAAAATTAAATAATGATGCTGCTATAGGTGTTAATCATACAGGAAAGGATAGAGTACTTGACTTTACAGTTGAAAATGGAGCTTGGACAACTAATCAATTAGATGATATTGATACATATATTGATGGTCTTTTGAATGACTTTCCGAACGTTACAGATATTCGTATCTCAGAATTTTAATTTATGAAAACGATTAATTTTAATATTAGGATTTCAAACAATTTAGCATTTGAAAAATTTCTTTCTTTTTTAAAGGAAATTGCAGGATTGTATGATGTAGAAAAGATATTGTTTGAATATTCTTCAGAAGAAAAATTATTTGAAACTACATTTGATAATTATTTTGAGTTTGATAGGTTTTATAATAATAGAATTAGGTTCGATTTATTGAAAATCCAAAATGGAAATAATTTTATTGGTTTTCAAAATAGTCAAGGTGATTTAAGAGTTTTTGGTTTGGAAGAGAATATATCCATAGTTAATTCTATTATTGAGATGTTGAGTAAAAGTATACTGTATAGTTATATTCATAATGATTTTGACCTAACATTAAGCAGAACTAAAAATTATAGAATATGGAAAAGGAAGTTCAATAAAGTTCCAGATTATGTTAGGAAAATAAATAATCCTCAAAGTATAAGTGAGCGAGATAAATATTTGGTTGATTTAGAAAGCTTGCCTACTCATTATCATCAAATTAATAATGGTGATAAGTTGTGGTTTGGAGCTTGTGCGATAATGTATTTCTCAGAACTGTATTATAAATATATTCCACAAGAAATATGGGAAAAATTTACAGATTGTGAAGAGAATATAATTTTAGAAAATGGATTAAGAAAAATAGTTTTGTATAATGATATTTCCGATTTTGAAAATTCTGATAATAGAAAGAAACAATGGGCTTTCAGAAATCAATTAGATATTGATAAAGTTGCCCATAGGCTTATTCAAAATGGCGCTACCCCAACTGTTGTTGAAGATTAGACTTAAGTAAAAAAGCACTCAATAAATCCATTACTGTTTTTTTTTCTGGTCATCTGAAAGTTCTGTTTGTTCATTCATAAAAGATTCAGGTTTTAAATAAATAAATCTTAAAAAAGAAAATACAGCTACAAAAAGCCAAAAAAGAGTATACAATTTGTAGTACCAAAAATGATTCTCATAGCTAATAGGAGAATTTTCGGGGTAAAGCTCAATCAATATGAGATAAGAGAAAATTAGTATTGGCAAAAGAAACGTGATGTATGATTTATGAGCTGTTGTACTTTGCTGGTCTCTTCCACTGGTCGTAGGTTAAGCGATAGCGATCCTACGACCTATTACTTATTTGCTAAAAACTCAAAGAGGAACGCCATTTCGTAGTGCAACGGAGAAGTATTTGCCACTTATAGCAGCTGGCTACATGGCTAAGATTCTCCATAGGAATCCTTCGTTACCTTAGAAATGACGTGTAAGAGTGGTTTTAATGGAATGCCCCACTGGTCTCAGCGAGACGCTAAGACCAGTGGGTAAAAATTTATCAAAATGCCTACCTTTGTAATCCGTGAGCAGATTTTTTAAAATATTCTTAATTGTTGTACTTAGTGTTTTTTCGATACTCAATCTAAGTGCTAACGACACTTTTTTTTCAATTGAAAAATCTGCACAAGACACTGATGTGATTGATGCGTGGGAAATTGTCTCAACTGGTTCAGAAGCATTGCGTAGAAATCCAACAAATCTTGAGAAATTAAACGATTTTGTTTCTGCAACAGGAATGGAAAAATCAAAATTGATTAGCAGTTTTGGGAATACAAAAAATGCACAAAAGTGGATTGATATGAAAATTCCAGAAAGTAATTTAGATGCCTTATATGATGGGTTTAAGAATTCACCACCAAGTAAGTTTGATGCTTGGACACCTGACCATAAAGCGCAAAGATGGGCTAATCATAAAAAAGGTAAGCCTAATGCTGATTTTAAAACTTGGAGTAATAAATATGATGGAAATATTGATAAGGCAACTTTTGCTAATAATGGAGTGAATGATTATTTTTCTACACTTAGCGGGAATGTAGTCAAGGAGAAATCCTTCCCTAATGTGTCTATTAATACGTCAGAGGGTGTTCAGTCTTTCACAAGGCGTTTAGATATTGTAGATAACGATTTGGCAAAAGGAATAGAATTTAAAGAGTATTCCAGTGGCAAGGTTTATCGTTCTCCTGATATAAAACGAGAATATGCTTTAGATGGAAAACTATTGAATGACCAAACACTTGATGATATAGAATGGGTGTTTAAAGGGTGTGAACCAAGTGCGCCATTAAGAGCCGATTTAGAAGCATTGGATATTAATATTACTTTGTTACCATAATATAAGATGACAGAAGAAGAGAAAAAGGTTAAGCAAGATAATTTTATTGAATGGACTACATTTATTGAAGATAGGGTAGGTCAATGGTCTGTTAATCTTTCTAAGGAAATAATAGAAACTTTAGATTATAGTCCTGAATCACTTAAAATGATTGAGTCATATATCTTATCAGTATTTAGTATTGAATCCGTTTCGGATATAAAGAATAAAAAAGAAATAGATGCAGTGATATCTTATTATGCTGAAACCCTCAGGCGAAATTTACCTAATAGTATATGGCATTTAGACTTAGATGATGAAGATAATATTTACTTTAATCTTCCAAGTATCAAAACACCGATAGGTTTTCCTATAAGTCCATATTCTTTGATAAAAAGGATTATAAATAAGAATAAAGGTACATTCTTATATGACTTTTATAAAAAACGATTAGGTTTTATAAATAACCCTAAAACGTATTAATCTATAAGCAAACTTTGATAACTATATAGTACAAATGTCTACTTTATGGCACATTTGAAAAAAATGTAAATTTAGAACAGTTCTAAATAATAAACCTTACAAAGAAGCTATGTTTTTTTGTAGATAATCTTTAAATCGTTTTTTTGACACAAAAGTTTCAATCAATTTAAGGAGTATCGTTTTTTCTTCTCCACTGGTCGTAGGTTAAGCGATAGCGATCCTACGACCTATTACTTATTTGCTAAAAACGCAAAGAAGAACGTCATTTCGTAGTGCAACGGAGAAATCTTTGCCATTTATAGCAGCTGGCTACATAGCTTCCTTCGCAACCTTAGGAATGACGTGCAAGAGCGGTTTTAATGGAATGCTACAATACTTTATATCTCAATTTGTATATTTATCTTTTCTTATTAAAATAAACAATCGATACCTTTTTTATGCCTTCATACATTCTCGCTTTAGACCAAGGAACTACGAGCTCTAGGGCTATAATTTACAATAAAGAAGCACAGCCCATTGCAACAGCGCAACAAGAATTTAAGCAAATTTTTCGTAAACCAGGTTGGGTAGAACACAACCCGATGGAAATTTGGGAATCGCAATTATCTGTGGCACACAAAGTTATAAAAAAAGCAGGCATATCGGTTAATCAAATTAAAGGTATTGGAATAACTAACCAGCGTGAAACCACGGTGGTATGGAATCGTAATACGGGTAAACCTATCTATAATGCCATCGTTTGGCAAGATCGAAGAACCAGTGATTACTGCAACCAATTAAAAGAAGAGGGGCATCAAAACACATTTACTTCTAAAACGGGCTTACTGATTGATTCTTATTTTTCAGGCACAAAAATTAATTGGATACTTAATAACGTTAAGGGAGCAAAAGAATTGGCACGCAATGGTGATTTAGCTTTTGGCACCATTGATACTTGGTTAATTTGGCAGCTAACCAATGGTAAAAGCCACATTACCGATGTAAGCAATGCAAGTCGCACCTTGGCTTTTAACATCCACACATTAGCATGGGACAAGGAGTTATTAGCTATCCTAAACATCCCTATTTCACTATTACCTAACATTGTAGAATCAAGTGGTGCATTAGCTGTTACAGATAAAAAAGTTTTTGGAGCTGAAATGCCGATTGCTGGAATTGCAGGAGACCAACAAGCTGCTTTATTTGGGCAAATGTGTACAGAACCTGGAATGGCCAAATGCACTTATGGAACTGGGTGTTTTTTAATGATGAATATTGGAGAAGAAGCCGTTTCTTCAAAAAACAAAATGCTTACAACCGTAGCTTGGAAAATAAATGGGAAAACCACTTATGCATTAGAAGGAAGTGTATTTATGGGCGGAGCAACCATTCAATGGCTAAGAGATGGACTTAAATTTTTTAAAGATGCAGCCGAAAGCGAAATGCTAGCAACAAGTATAGAAAGTACAGAAGGCGTAGTTATGGTGCCCGCATTAACAGGTTTAGGCGCACCGCATTGGGATCCTGATGCGAGAGGAACCATTATTGGAATAACAAGAGGCACCACTAGTGCGCATATTACAAGAGCTGCCCTCGAAAGTATCTGCTATCAAGTAAATGATGTACTTGAAACGATGAGTAAAGATAAAGGAAGCGCTTTGCACGAGCTAAGAGTTGATGGTGGAGCTACCGCCAATAATTTTATGATGCAGTTTCAATCAAGTATTTCTGCCATAAATGTACTCCGGCCTGTAAACCAAGAAACTACTGCGCTAGGAGCGGCCTATTTAGCGGGCTTAGGGGTAGGTTTTTGGCATTTAGATGAGCTTAAATCAAAATGGAAACTCGACATTAAATTTAAGCCACAAATGGATGAGACTGAAGTTAAAGAGCATAATAACTTATGGTTAAAAGCCGTTAACCGATCCAAAAATTGGGCATCCTAGCGTAAATATAATTATATGAAAAGAGAGGCTGGTATTAAAGAATTAGAAAAGGAAGATAAAATTTGGGATATTATTATTATTGGTGGAGGCGCTTCTGGCTTAGGTGCTGCGGTAGATGCAGCCGCCAGAGGATATAGCACCATCCTATTAGAAAAGTATGATTTTGCCAAAGGCACCTCAAGCCGAAGCACAAAGCTAGTTCATGGCGGGGTTCGTTATTTAGCACAAGGTGATGTTTCGCTGGTTTTAGAGGCACTAAAAGAAAGGGGATTGCTCAAGCAAAATGCCCCTCACTTAGTAAAAAACCAAAAATTTGTTATCCCTAATTACACTTGGTGGTCTAAGCCATTTTATACCATAGGATTAAAATTATATGATCTAATGGCGGGTAAATTAGGTCTTGGTCCCTCTGTAAATATTTCAAAAGAAGAAACGTTAAAAGCCATTCCTAACCTTCAAGAGGATGAATTAGAAGGAGGCGTAATTTATCATGATGGTCAATTTGATGACGCAAGGTTGGCCATTAATTTGGCTCAAACAATCGTTGAAAATGGAGGAACCGCTGTTAATTATTGCGGAGTAACAGGACTTATAAAAAACAATAAAGAAGAGGTTAGAGGGGTAATATGTAAAGATGAAGAGACAGGAAACGAATATAATATTAAGGCAAAAGTAGTTGTAAATGCTACGGGTGTTTTTACCGATGATATTTTAAACATGGATGAGCCAGGTAAAAAGAAAACCGTTGTGCCAAGTCAAGGGGTACATATCGTGTTAGATTCCTCCTTTTTGCAAAGTGATTTGGCCATTATGATACCTAGAACAGATGACGGGAGAGTGCTTTTTGCAGTGCCTTGGCATGGTAAAGTTGTAGTGGGCACCACCGATCAATTAGTTGATGAAGCTAGCATAGAACCTAGAGCTCTTGAAGAAGAAATTGAATTTATAATGAAAACCGCCAGCCGCTATTTAGAAAAGGCGCCTACTCGTAAAGATGTTAAAAGTATTTTTGCTGGCCTTAGACCATTAGCTGCTCCGGCTAATGAAGGAGAGAAAACCAAAGAGATTTCTCGTAGCCATAAAATTTTAGTATCATTATCAGGCTTAGTATCCATTATTGGGGGCAAATGGACTACCTACCGAGCGATGGCTGAAGACGTGATTAATAAAGCCGCACTTTTGGGTGGTTTGGATGAAAAAAAATGTGTGACAGAACATATGCCTATCCATGGATATGTAAAAAATGTAAAACGAGAAAACCACCTTTATGTGTATGGTGCTGATATTCCAGCACTAAAGCAACTCATAGCAGAAGACGAAAAATTAGGAGAACAATTACACCCTGATCTTCCTTATTTAAAAGCAGAAGTAATTTGGGCAGTACGAAAAGAAATGGCTAGAACCATAGATGATGTATTAAGCCGTAGAACCCGTGCTTTGTTTTTAGATGCCAAAGCAAGTATTGAAATGGCTCCTATAATTGGCGACTTAATGGCCAAAGAAATGGGCAAAAAATACAGTTGGACACAGCAGCAAGTCGAGTCGTTTATTAAAAATGCTAAAGGGTATATTTTAGAATAATGAACTCAAGTAAATTATTATATATAGCACTTATTATCTCGTCTCTACAAACTTGTGGGCAGGTAAATAAGGAGTATAACATCAACGATATGGTTATAAAAAATGCAGTTATTGCACATAGGGGAATGCCGCAACATGCACCCGAAGAAACGCTCCCATCCTATTGGCTAGCAAAAAATATGGGAGCCGATTACTTAGAAGCCGATTTACAAAGAACAAAAGATGGAGTTATCATTTGCCTGCATGATAATAACTTAAAACGCACCACAAATATCGAAGAAGTTTATCCTGATAGATCTGACTACCCTGTAAGTAAATTTACATGGGCCGAGTTAAAAAAATTAGATGCAGGCAGTTGGTTTAATAAGGCATATCCTGAGTATGCAAGAGATACTTATCAAGGATTATCCATTATTACGTTAAACGAATTAATAGATATTGCTGAAGCGGGAACACAAATAACTGGGCTATATTTAGAAACAAAAAATCCTGAGTTATTTCCAACCATAGAAAAGGAGTTATTTGAGCTATTAAGCAAAAGAGGTTGGGTAAATAACCCAACTAAAAAATTAATTTTACAAACGTTTTCTATTCAGAGCCTTAAAAATTTGAATACGTATTTTATCAATACGCCAAAATGTATGCTAATTTGGAATGAGGAAGCATTTTTAGCAGGCGGTGCCAATCCTGAAAACCTACAAAAGGCACTTAGCTATGGTAAAATACATGGGGCTAGTATTATAGGGCCAAGTTTTAGTGGAGAAAAGAATGATTATTTTAATTTAATGGACGAATGGATGATAGCACTTTATCATAAAAATAACTATATCATTCATCCCTACACCTTTGACACACCGTTGGATTTAAAATATACCTCCGTATCCGATGGGCAGTTTACAAATAGAACAGATTTATTACTCGATTTTTATAAAAGACCGCGTAAATCCGTTGAAGAAATTCTTATTGCATTAAACTATTAAAATACAAATAAGTAAATGAGTGAATTAACAGCTGAATTTATTGGCACTGCGCTCTTGTTGCTTTTGGGCACAGGTGTTGTAGCTAATGCTTCTTTAAAAAACACCTTGGCCGAAGGTTCGGGCTGGGTGCTTATTACGCTTGGTTGGGGCTTTGCGGTATTTGTAGGCGTAGTGGTAGCCGCACCCTATAGTGGTGCCCATATTAACCCTGCCGTTACCTTGGGTCTAGCACTTGTGGGTAAATTTGCATGGGTAAAAGTTCCTGGCTTTATGCTTGCGCAATTAGGAGGTGCTATGGTCGGTAGCTTTTTAGCATGGTTTTTATACTCCGATCAGTATAATAAAACCGAAGATGCGGGAATAATACTAGGCACTTTTTCTACAGGCCCTGCGATACCCAATACAATAAAAAATGTGTTTAGCGAAGTACTTGGCACTTTCGTTCTAGTGTTTGTAGTACTATTTTTATCAGATGCAAGCCTTGAAGCCGCAAATTTAGAAAATGCTAAAATTGGGTTAGGCTCGATAGGCGCCTTACCTGTTGCTTTACTTGTGGTAGCAATTGGTATGAGCTTAGGAGGCACAACAGGTTATGCCATAAACCCTGCGAGAGATTTAGGACCAAGACTTGTACATCTAGTAGTGCCCATTAAGCACAAAGGAAGTAGCAATTGGGCGTATGCTTGGATCCCTATTATTGCGCCTTTTGTAGGCGCAAGCCTCGCTGCTTTACTATTTATTTTACTCTGATTAATACCTAAATTGAGTCCTTTATTTTTTTCTCTATCGAAGCAAATTTTTCTGCCATTCCAAACGCTTTTTATTAGATACTAGTGTTAAGTTAAGCATAATATGGCGTATAAGTTGAAGTTATTTTTTGAATTTTACGATAGGATAAAAAGTAATAATAGCCGTAGCTACTTGAACCTTTTTATCGTGAGTAAAAACGAAAAAGAACAAAACTTGGTGCGATATAGTATGCTTAACTTAACACTAGATTTAAGACTGTTAGACATAAGATGTTAGATTTTGGTACCTATTCACCCAAGAGTCATTCCGGCTAAAAAAAAAGTGCTTTTTTCGCTAAACTTTAGCTATTTTTAGTACCATAGCGGTGCTATGCTAAGAAAAATAAGCTTCGTTTATCAAAAAAATCAACTGTTTTTATCTCGAAAGCACCTCGGCTGAATAGTTACAGATTTTATTGTTTATTTTTGTTGTGGGGAGCGAGTTGGTTAGCCCATTTAATCCCTCACCCCCAAAGGCTGCGGTCTTGGGATTTTTTTGCCTTGTTTTTTGCAAAAAGCTACTTCTAACTTCCCAAGAGTTTAAAA
>CAZGDC010000078.1:0-10499 GCA_964524405.1 uncultured Roseivirgaceae bacterium | reverse complement strand
GTGTGGAGGTTGTTTTAACCAAGCTAAAAGACCGAAGCTGGAAGTCAGAAGTTTTGCTTTCTTCCGACTTCTAGTGTTAAGTTTCTACCTATTTTTGCACGATGCAAGCATCTGATTTTTCTGATACCATTATTGCGCTAGCCACGCCTCAAGGTGTAGGGGCATTGGCTATCATTCGTTTAAGTGGAAGCCAGTCTATTTCCATTGTAAATTTGGTATTTAAAGGCAAAGACCTAAGCAAAGTGGATAGCCACACCTTACACTTTGGCACCATTAGAGAAGAGGAAAGGATAATTGATGAAGTGCTTGTTTCTGTTTTTAAAGGAGAAAAATCGTTTACAAAAGAAGAATCCATTGAAATATCCTGCCATGGTTCTATGTTAATTGTGAAGGAAATTATGAAGCTGTTAGTGGCCAAAGGAGCTCGATTAGCTAAACCTGGCGAATTTACTCAGCGAGCGTTTTTACACGGAAAATTCGACCTAGCACAAGCCGAAGCCGTGGCCGATTTAATTCATGCCAATTCAGAAGCAGCACGAAAAACAGCCCTTAATCAAATGCGAGGCGGTTTTAGTGCTGATATTAAATTACTTAGAGAAGAACTAATTCATTTTGCTTCTATGATAGAGTTAGAACTTGATTTTGGGGAGGAAGAGGTAGAATTTGCCAATAGAGACCAATTAAAAGAGCTTATAAATAAGCTGCTTATAAAAATAAACGCACTCATTAATAGCTTTGATTTAGGTAATGTAATTAAAAACGGTGTAGCCACCGTAATTGCAGGTAAACCAAATGCGGGTAAATCGACCTTACTCAATGCACTGCTTAAAGAAGATAAAGCCATTGTTTCTGAAATTGCTGGCACCACACGTGATACCATCGAAGATGAAATAAACCTTGGCGGAGTAAATTTCCGATTTATTGATACTGCTGGATTAAGAGAGACCACAGACACCATCGAAGCCATGGGCGTGGCACGAACCAAAGAACAAATGGAAAAGGCGAGCCTTATTCTATTTATGATCGACCTAACCAGCGAAACCAAAGAGGCTATTTTATTGGCAATAAACGACCTTGAAAACCAGCCTATCCCCTATCTTTTAATTGGCAATAAAGCCGACTTGCTAACAAGCGAGCAACTCAAAGCACTTGAGCCTTTTGATATGAGTTTCCTTTCTGCCAAAGCTGGCAATGGTCTTAAAGAGCTCGAAGAGCTAATCCTTAAAAAAATAAACGCCAACGCATTACAAACCAACGACACGGTGGTTACTAACCTACGGCATCACCAACAACTAATACTTACCAAAGAAAGCTTAACTGATGTAATTAAAGGCATAGACTCAAGTATTACCAATGATTTTGTAGCCCAAGACATTCGTCACTCATTGCACCATTTAGGAGAAATTACAGGCACCATTACTACCGATGATTTGCTTGAAAACATTTTTAGAAAGTTTTGTATTGGAAAGTAATACCACATTACCTTAATACGGTATTGCAAAATTAAATTGCTACTAAAAGAGTTTTTTAGGCTTTTTTTAAGTAATCAAAATTCTCATAAATTTGTGTAGATAGCTGGTTATTTTTTTTATCTTTAAGAAAGGTTAACCCGAATTATTTATTCTCTATTTGTTATAAAAGCTCTAATTGCAATAAAATCAAGTGCTTAACATTCATTTTAACACGCAGGCATAGCTCAGTTATGGCGAGTATCAAAATGAATTAAAGTGATTGATTTTGCCCCGAAGGGATGCCTATGGCAAAGTAATTAGAGATTGGAATAGAATAAGCATGAATAATGCGGGCTAAACTAACCTTTCTTTTTTTATTATAAAGTAACGCAATGAACGCCCAAAAATTTAAAACCCATATTCAAAAAGGATATACATTCAAAAAAAGTGACTTTATTATATTAGGCACCGCCATGCTTCAAGGAGAAGGCATAACAGATGCCCACGTAAAAATTCCGCTAAAAACCTTAAATAGACACGGACTAATTGCTGGAGCTACTGGCACTGGAAAAACAAAAACCTTACAAATAATTGCAGAGCAGTTATCGCTTAAAGGAGTACCAAGCCTATTAATGGATATAAAAGGCGACCTAAGCGGGCTTGCACAGCCAGGCAGCACCAATGAGCATATTAAGTGGCGGCACGGTGTAATTGGAATCCCATATCAAGCAATGAAGTCGCCTGTTGAATTAATGACTTTAAATAGCCAAAGCCTAGGCATAAAATTAAGAGCCACTGTTTCTGAATTTGGCCCCATACTACTAGCTAAAATACTAGAGCTAAACGCAACACAATCAGGTATTTTAGCTGTTTTATTTAAGTATTGCGATGACGAAGCTATACCCCTTTTAGATTTAAAAGACTTAAAAAAAACACTACAATACATTATAGGCGAAGGAAAAAAAATCGTGGAAAAAGAGTATGGCGGCATCTCAAAGACCTCTGTAAATACCATACTTAGAAAAATAATTATACTGGAGCAGCAAGATGCAGACGATTTTTTTGGAGAAAAATCTTTTGAAATAAATGATCTACTTAAAAAACGAGAAGGAAAGGGATTGATTTCTATCATTCGATTAGATGACATTCAAGATAAACCAAACCTGTTTTCTTGTTTTATGCTTAGCATGCTTGCAGAGATATATAATACGCTGCCAGAACAAGGTGATGCAGATAAACCCTCGCTTGTTTTATTTATTGATGAGGCCCACTTGCTATTTTCAAATGCTTCTAAAACATTACTTAATCAAATAGAAACGATTGTAAAGCTCATTCGATCAAAAGGCGTAGGCATTATATTTGTTACCCAAAACCCTACCGATATATCCGATGCCGTATTAAGCCAATTAGGTCTTAAAGTTCAACACTCCTTACGAGCATTTACCGCAAAAGATAGGAAAGCCATAAAAACAACAGCCGAGAACTACCCCATTTCAGCTTATTACAAAACAAGCGAAGTGCTTACTTCAATGGGCATTGGAGAAGCCCTAGTTACCGCACTTGATGAAAAAGGACGCCCCACCCCCTTAGCTCACACCTTGCTAAGAGCCCCCATATCTCGAATGGGCATTTTAACTAAAGATGAAATTAATGAGCTTATAAATAATTCGTACCTAGTAGATAAGTACGAAGAAAAAATAGACAGAAATAGCGCCTATGAAATGCTTACTAAAAAGATAGAATTAGCGCAATCGGATCAAAATCAAAAAGAATTAAAGAAAGAGGTAGGTGCTACTAGAACTACTTCTACTACAAAAAAAGAGACCTCACTTTTTGAAAAAGCATCTAAAAATACAATGCTCAGGCAATTGGGCAGAACCCTATTACGAGAACTTACTAGAGGCATAATGGGGTCGCTAGGGATAAAAATAAAGTAATACCTAAATTTCTATTTGTTAGTAACCTTACTTATATTAACAGATATTTTAAACTTAAAACTCCCTATATATCATTACATTACAGACTTACATTATTTTTTATTCCCACTTAGGCACTTTTATTCACTATGAAAAAACTATTTACCCTTCTCTTAATGGCAAGTGCTCTCGCACTTAATGCTCAACAATCAATAACGTTAGCTTCAGATATATGGCCTCCCTTTACCAATGTTGCAGGGCAAAAAGCCATTGCTACATCCTTAGTTAGGCAGGCTCTAAATAGAAGCGGTATAAAATCTATTCATAAAATTATCGATCCACATCAAATTCTTATGGGTATTGATAAGAAGCTGTATGATGGAAGCGCAGCTCTTTGGTATAATGATAAAAAATCCGAATCACTCTTTTTTTCTATTCCCTATCTCCAAAACAGACTTATTTTAGTGGGTAAAAAAGGTGCAGACGTAAGCGCAACAAAAATTAGTGATTTAAAAGGAAAAAAAATTGGACTTGTTGATGCCTATCATTACGGAATTGAATCAGACACCTCCATACATTTTATACAGGGGAAAAGCGACCAAGCCAATCTACAATTATTACTCGAAGGCAAAGAAGACTATATTTTAGTAGATGCTTTACTTGTTCAATATTTATTAACTTACCAAGGGATAGAAGCCCGTGAATATTTAGAAGTTGGCAGCACACCGCTCTTAAACCACTCGTTGCATTTTGTTATTAGAAAAGATGTACCCAATGCAGAACATATTATTGAACGATTTAATAAAGAAATAACTAAAATGGTATTAGATGGCACTTATAATCAAATATTAGCCTTAAATTGGATTAGAATGGATATTGATGGTGATGGGCGAGCAATGCTAGTATTAAATGGGACTCATGCAGGCACTAGACCACCAACAACACCCTATTCTATTATGACCAACAGTAAGATTCAAAAAAATCCAGCATTCAACTCTAATAGTCGGTTTTACATTGAAGGCCACACGTATGATGGTTGGGACTCTGTTCCTAACCAATACAAAACGCCCCCTACTTTACCTAACTCAAATGATATAATTAAATTGAAATTTAGAATACAGGATTAAATAAACTACCCCGAGGCAGAATTAACCCAACGGACATAAGACGAAAAGACTAAAGACATAAGACATAAGACATAAGACGAAAAGACCTTTATTTTCAACAAGTTAAAAATATAGTAATCACGGTAAATTACCGTCACGTTAATAGTTGGGGTTTGCTTTGCAAACAATCTTGTTTCCAAATGGGCTATCGCCCTGCGATTAAAATGGCATAAAAAACTTACTTTATCTTTTCATTGCCTCCAACCTTTTTAACAGAGGAGGATGAGAATAATGGAAGAATACATAAGTTGGATGAGGCTGCAAATTGCTTAAATTATCCACCGATAGCCTTTTGAGTGCTAAGGGTAAATCTGTTGGATTGGTAGATTCAATAGCAAAATGATCTGCTTCATATTCATTTTTTCGGCTTACTACATTAGAAACTATACCCGTAATAAAAGAAATAGGTGCGTACAACATTGTAAAAGCAATAAGGTTAAGATGCAATTGCAGTTCTTTAGCACCCAACGCTATGGATAACTCTTTATTGAAAATAAACAAGGACATTATATAAAGCATCACCCCCGTTTGAAAAACAGAAGAAACTAAACTTCCAATAATATGTTTCTTTTTATAATGACCAACTTCGTGCGCAAAAATGGCAACTAGCTCTTCAATGGAATGATTTTCGATAAGGGTATCATACAAAACAACTTTCTTCTTTTTACCAAACCCAGAGAAAAAAGCATTGGCCTTACTCGATCTTTTTGAGCCATCAATTACAAAAATATTAGTTAATGGAAAATTTACTTTTTTGCTATACACCTCAATAGCGGATCGCAGCTCACCTTCTTCTAACGGTGTAAGCTTATTAAACAAAGGCATAATAAGCGTGGTGTAAAACATGTTCATAAAGAGCATAAACACGGTAATAACAAGCCAAAAAACCCACCAAAATTGTGCATCTAATGTTGATAAAAGTACTAATAACACATAAATCAACATCCCCCCTAAAACACTTCCTAATGCATAGCCCTTTAGTTTATCTAACACAAAAATTTTAAGAGTAGCTTTATTAAAACCGAATTTTTCTTCGATTACAAAAGTTGAATACCATTGAAAAGGCAGCGCTATTATATCAGAAACAATAAACAGAATACCAAAAAATGCCAAGGCACGAAAAGTAGCATTCGCAATTGTTGGTTGCAATAATTGATCGAGCCAACCAAAGCCACCTAAGGCTAAAAACGCTAATGAAATAATAAAGCTTATTGCACCCGATATAAAGCCAAATTTGGTTTGCGTATATTGGTAGTCCATCGATTTTTTATACTTATCTTCTTCATACACCCCTTCTGCTTCTTTAGGAAGCGGCTTTTTCCCTTCTTTTATATTAAGCAACTCAAGTATTAATTCTAATAGGTAATTAACTACTGATATGATGATGATAATTACTAAGATTGATGCAGGGTTCATACGTTAAAATTTAGCCACAAAACTACTAAAGGATTGTGAAGCCCAAAGCTAAATAGCCTAAGGTTATTGATAATTTAATTGTGCTGCCTATTTTTACATCATGAAAAAATACCGTTTCATTTTATCTCTTACCGCTTTACTGTTGCTTAATTTATATGTGGTAGCACAAGCCGATTTGCAAATAGCTAAGCTACAATATAATGGCGGTGGCGACTGGTATGCCAACAAAACGGCATTGCCCAATTTAATTAACTATTGCAACCAACACCTTAATACTTCGATAATGACAGAAGAAGCCATTATTGAAGTAGGCAGTAAATTTATTTTTAATTATCCTTATGTGTATATCACTGGGCACGGAAATATCGTTTTTTCAGAGTCGGAAGCTACTAATTTAAGAAATTACCTGATTGGAGGTGGATTTTTACATATTGATGATAATTATGGAATGGATAAATTTATTCGACTAGAAATGAGAAAAGTGTTTCCTGAATTGGAATTTGTCGAACTCCCATTTTCTCACCCAATTTATCATCAATCATTTAGTTTTAATAACGGCTTACCAAAAATTCATGAGCACGATGGAAAACCCGCACAAGGTTTTGGGCTACTGTATGAAGGTAGGTTAGTTTGCTTTTACACCTATGAAACCGATTTGGGTAATGGTTGGGAAGATGCACATATTTATAATAATCCACCAGCATTAAGAACAAAAGCACTTCAAATGGGGGCAAATATTATTCAATTTAGCTTTACACAAGAGTAATACCACACTATTTATCATAAAAGTTAATCTATGTTTACGGTGAATAATGCGGACTAATTCGAAATTTCAATGATGTGGTATTAGGCTGCAATTACTTACTTTTGCACCCGAATGAAAAAAGTAGCTTTTTATACGCTTGGGTGCAAACTCAACTTTTCTGAAACATCTTCTATTGGTAGAATGTTCGAAGAACAAGGTTATGCCAAAGTAGATTTTACAGAGAGACCAGATATATTCATTATCAACACCTGTTCGGTAACTGATAATGCGGATAAAAAGTGCCGAAAAATTGTACGAGAGGCAAAAGCTATATCGCCTGACTCGTTCATTGCCATTATTGGGTGCTATGCCCAATTAAAGCCTACCGAAATCTCCAAGATAAAAGGTGTAGATGCCGTACTTGGTGCATCTGAGAAATTTCGACTATTAGAATTGCTAGGCGATTTTAAAAAAGGAGAAACAAAGGTATTAGTTGAAGATATTAAAGAAGCCAATTCGTTTAATGCCGCTTATAGTATAAACGACAGAACTCGTACATTCTTAAAAGTGCAAGATGGGTGCGATTACACCTGCACCTTTTGTACCATTCCGCTAGCTAGAGGAAAAAGTCGTAGCGATACTATTTTAAATATTATAGCCGAAGCCAAAAAAATTGGTAGGTCTGGTATTAAAGAAGTGGTACTTACGGGTGTTAACACAGGCGATTTTGGCATACAAGAAGGAAGAAGAAAAGAACGATTTATTGATTTGTTAAAAGCATTAGATGAAGTAGAAGAAATTAATCGTTTTCGAATATCTTCTATCGAGCCCAATTTACTTACCGATGAAATAATTGAATTTGTGGCAGCTTCCAATCGTTTTGCTCCTCATTTTCACATCCCCTTACAATCTGGCTCCGATCATATGCTAAAGCAAATGAAAAGGCGTTATTTATCTAATTTATACACCAATAAAGTAGCTAAAATTCGTAGCCTAATGCCGCACGCAAGTATTGGGGTAGATGTAATCATTGGATTTCCGGGTGAAACAGACGAATTGTTTAAAACCACTTACCAGTACCTTACCGATTTAGATATTTCATATTTGCATGTGTTTACCTATTCAGAGCGACCTAATACGCCCGCTGCACAAATGCAGCATGCAGTACCTATCGAAATTAGAAGTCAACGCTCAAAGCAATTGAGAAATCTTTCTGAAAAGAAAAAACGAAGATTTTATGCTGAAAACACCAACCGAGAGGCCATTGTATTATTTGAAAACGATATTAAAAATGGATTTATACAAGGATTTACAGAAAACTATATTCGTGTAACCCTACCTTTTGAAGAAAACAAAGTCAATCAACTAGTACCTGTAAAAATGACTAAATTAAATTTTGAGGGATTAATGGAAGCAGAGGAAGTACAATATGCAAATTTTGCTCAATAACTACTATAGGAATCGAAAAGTGATAACTCATTGCTTGTCTATTCCTACGCAATTCAATCAAATATTACACGTTAGCAAAATAAATTCCTTCCATTTATCATAATTGTATGATTACTATGTTTAATCATTAATTATTTTTTTAAATTTGCCATTCTAATAACCATAACATGATTAAAGACCAATTAAATATACTAGTTCAATTAGCTGTAAGCGATGGAATGATTGCCGACAAAGAACTTAGACTTATCAAAACCATAGCAGAAGCAAATAAAATAAGTAAAGAAGATGTGGATGAATTGGTGAAAAAACCAAAACCTATTGCAAATTTAGAGTACTTATCAGAGGATCAAAGGTTTGAATTTTTATATAATGTTATACAATTAATGAAAGCTGATGGTCAAGTTTTTAAAAGTGAAATTGTTTTTTGCGAAGATATGGCTGAACGGCTAGGCTATAACCGAAAAGTAGTAGCAGATCTCTCTTCAAAAATATACAGTGATCCTACCATTACAGCTGATAGAACACTCTTAAAAGAAAAAGCGAAAAAACACTTTAGATAGTTTTTAAAAGGTTTGAATTGCAGTTCATCTTTCTTATTACGAGCTTTTTTAGATACTTTTAGCTCAACATCATAGTGCTCATAAGCCCAGTTTTGAACACTCTAATAGCTTAGCTGCAATTTTATGAGCTATTATTTTTAGCGTTAAAGTCATCCTATTAACATTAAAATGCTGCATTAGATTGGTTTGCGATAATTTTGAAACTCTATTTGCACCTACTCAAGCAGGATTAATTTTGGCTAAAAAATACACCCTCTAAACCCCTACCTTGCCTCCAATAGGGTATTCAATATACTTATTTTTTAAAAGAAATGAATTAATAGAGGTTGCCATAAATAAACATGTTTTATTTACAATATGATACGTGCCTATATTCCATCAGATAAACCAGCGCTTATTAAATTAATACGCCTAAATACACCCACTTATTTTGATAAAGAAGAAGAAACAGAGCTAGCACACTATTTAGATAATCAGCTTGAAGACTATTTTGTAATAGAGCAATATAATAAAATTATTGGATGTGGAGGCATCAATTATGAGCTTGAAAATAAAACAGCTATCATTTCATGGGATATTATCCACCCTCAACAACAAGGGAAAGGGATTGGTAAAAATTTATTAACATTCCGAATTAATAAAATTAAAAAAACAAAATTATACACACAAATAATAGTTAGAACCTCTCAACACACTTTTAAATTTTATAATAAACTAGGCTTTGTTCTTCTACAAACCAGTAAAAATTATTGGGCAAAAGGAATTGACTTATACTACATGGCTTTAAAGATATCCTAATTTTCTACTGAAACAATTACACCACTATGGCCGATAATAACAAATCAAAAGAAGCAATTAAATCAAGGCTTCATCATCGAAACAAACATAATACAAGGTATAATTTTAAACAGCTTATTGCATCTTATCCTAAACTTTCTCCATTTGTTAAGCTTAATAAATACAAAGATGAATCGATTGATTTTTCAGATGCTGATGCGGTTAAAGCCTTAAATACAGCTCTACTAAAACATTTTTACACTATTGATTTTTGGGAAATACCTAACGGTTATTTATGTCCTCCAACACCAGGAAGGGCCGATTACATACATCATATTGCCGATGCAATGGCAAACCTAAATAATGAAAAAATTCCAACAGGAGCTAATATTAAATGCTTAGATATTGGCGTAGGTGCTAACTGTATTTATCCCATAATAGGTTCTCAAGAATACGGGTGGTCTTTTATTGGTTCTGACATAGACCCTGTTTCTATCGAATCTGCAGAAAAAATTGTGCAAAACAACGCCAATCTAACGCATCGGGTAAAAATAAGATTGCAGCCCAATAAAAAAGATTTTTTCTATGGCATAATCAGTAAAGAAGAAAAAATTGATTTCACCATTTGTAATCCTCCTTTTCATGCCTCTGCCCAAGAGGCCGCTATGAGTACTAAAAGAAAACTCAATAATTTAACCCACAAAAAAAACAGCCTAGTAGTTAAAAATTTTGGAGGCACTAATAGCGAACTTTGGCACGATGGAGGAGAACGTAAATTTGTACTTGATATGATTAGAGAAAGTAAAAAATTCTCGCAAACTGTTTTTATGTTCTCAACCCTACTCTCTAAACAATCTAATGTAAAAGTGATGCAGTTAGCACTTAAAGATGCTGGAGCCAGAGGGGTTAAAACAATTGCTATGGGACAAGGAAATAAGTCAAGCAGAGTTATTACTTGGACATTTCTTAGTGCTGGTGATCAAAAAAATTGGATCGCTGAACGATGGAAATAAAAATTA
>CAZGDC010000077.1:0-10534 GCA_964524405.1 uncultured Roseivirgaceae bacterium | reverse complement strand
AAGTAAAAAACTTAAATGACCTTATATGTCTTAAATGGTTCAATAAACACAGAATGAAAAATAAAATAATAAAACTCGGGATATCAATAATCGTACTTATCGCACTTTACTTTGGCTACACATCCCAGTTTACAAACATAGGATTAGTAAATTTTCGAGATTCACAAATGGCTGAAATTGCTAGAGCAAACGACAACCATTTTATCTCCCCAATACAAATAGACCCCAAAACAAGTGACTTTTCGGAGTTAGTCGATTACCCAGTAATTTACCTTTCTCATATTAGCATTTTAACAGCCGAACAAAAGGAACACCTTAAAAAGGCCATGGATAATGGAGCTAAGGTACATGTGTTAATGGCAACCAGTAAAGAAAATGATTTTAGCAATATTACAGGTGATGATTTAAACTATATAAAAGAAAGTTTTAAATACGAAGGGGTAGAAAATACCAAACGATGGTTAAATTATTCGCGTAAAGTTTTTGATGAAAAAAGCTTGTTTACTTCTGATGTTACCCCTATTAAGGCATATCCTAAAGACGTGTTTTATCGAATTGGGACAGATGATTATTTTGAAAACTTAGACAAGTACTGGACTTATTATAAATCGAAAGGCTTGTATAAAAAAGGGAAAGACACTATCGTAATTATGAGTGCCAATAATGGCCCACAATCGCAATTTCGTAGCTATATGGACGAAATAATTTTAGAATTAGAAAAACGCAATTTTAATGTAATTTGCTTAGCAGGGTTTGAAAAAAGATTAGAAAACCTGAAAAAAATAAAACCCCAAATGGTTATTAGTTTTCCGCATGGCAGGCTCGCAAAAGGAGACGCTTCTGTTGACTGGCTTAAAGAAAATAATATTCTTTACCTAACTCCACAATTGGTGTATCAAACGGAAGAGGAGTGGCTAAACGACCAGCAGGGGATTTCAGGTGGTATTATGGGGCAAAATATAGTGGTACCAGAACTAGATGGAGCTATTCACCCTTATGCCATTGCAGCAAAATACATTACCGAAAATGGATACCATACCTTTAAACCTATTCCTGGAAGAATTGAGCGATTTTGCGAAAATGCTGAGCGTTGGTTATCATTAAAAGGGAAATCGAATGCCGAAAAAAAAGTAGCCATTTATTATTATAAAGGAGCAGGTAAAAACGCCATGGTAGCTGGAGGGTTAGAGGTTGGTCAATCTATGTTTAGTTTATTGCACAAATTAAAGAAAGAAGGATTTAATGTAGGAGATTTAACCACTTACGATTCTTTTATTAATAGAATAAATACCGAAGGTCCATTATTAGGCGATTATGCCAAAGGAACTTTTGAAAGTTTTTTAGAAAAAGGAAATCCTGAACTAATTGCCTCTCAAGACTATGTTGCATGGTGCAAAACTGAATTAGATCCAGCAGCGTATCAAAATGTACTAAAAACCTATGGCGAAGCTCCTGGCGCTTATTTAACAACAACTAGCGAACAAGGTGATTTTTTAGCCATTCCAAGAGTTTTGTTTGGTAATATAGTGCTAATTCCAGTACTACCAGCAGCCTTAGGAGAAAACGAATTTAAGTTAGCACATGGCGTAAAAAAAGCCCCACCACATGCATATATAGCCTCTTACTTATGGGCACGAAAAGGATTTAAAGCCGATGTTGTTGCACATTTTGGTGCACACGGATCGGTAGAATTTACCCCTTGGAAACAACTCTTATTATCCTTAAAAGATTGGCCCGAAGCATTAATTGCCCCTGTGCCCCATGTATATATTTATTCCATTGATAATATTGGAGAAGCCATGATGGCCAAAAGAAGAACCTATGCTACTATGATTTCTCATTTAACCCCTCCTTACTCCGATTCGGAATTATATGATGAGTTAAAAGATATTTCTGAAGTGCTACATAAGTATTTAGAGCTAGAAGAAGGAAACTTAAAGCAAACCTATAAAAAGAAAATTATTGCCATTATAGATTCGTTACATATTGATAAAGACTTAGAACTAAGCAAAGAAGAAGTAACTACATTAAGTGATAAAACGGTAGAAATACTAGACCGATATATACACGAAGTAGAAGAAGAAAAAATTACAATGGGCTTACATACCTTGGGGGTTAATCAAACCCAAGAAGAACAAAATGAAACCGTTCGAATGATGGCAATAGATCCAATATCTTCTAGTTTAGAGCAATTGATTTCTTATAAAAATGCAAATATCTCTTCCAAAAAACAACCTCATTACCATCATGGAGAAATTAATAATATATCGGAGATAGCGCCCACAAATTATACCGCCCAAGCCAATTTTATGATTAATCAGGTTTTGCTAAAAAATGTAGCTCCTGAAAAAATGTTTGGCCATGAGAACGACCAATTATTAGCACAATTACAAACCGAATATGGAGCTCCTAAAAAAACGGCCATCTCCAGTTATTATGGAGGTAGTTATGCAAGAAAAAAAGTTATACCCTCGGATAAGAAAACGAAGGAAGAGTTGGTATATGATATAAAAACACACAAAATGGTGCCTAAATCGAGTTTAAAGCCCGAAGAAGCAGTTACCTTAGAAAAAGCCAAGCAGTTACTTATCCATTTATCAGCTACTCGAAAATCAGCCAAAGCAATTGATTATTTGCAAACAGACGAAGGTTTTAAGGAGCTATCTGGTTTATTAGACAAAAAAAGCCTCACGCAATTTAAAACCGCTTCAGAATTTAATAAAAATGTTACTTGGAAAGTAAACGCATTAGAAAATAAAACGTTTGTGAAGTTTTTAAAATTTGTGCAAGATTCTGTTCAAAAACAAACCGTTTTTAGTAGTTTAAAAGAGCAAGAAACCATGGATGTTATTAGCTCCTACCGTGCTAAACTCGACACAAGAACCATTGAAAAAGCATTACAAAAAGAAGCGTTAACCCAAGTACTATTTCTTTATAAACAAGAAGAAAATGCACTTATCAAAAACTATAAATCAGCCACAAAAAGTGAACTGGAAAAACTAAAAAGGATTCTTAACTTTTACACCCATAATAAAGAAGCCATTATAGCTTCATCCAAAGAAACTATTAACTTATTAGTGCTTAAAAAAATACTAGAAAGTAAAAAAGGATTTGAAAATTTAATAGCGAAAAAGGATTTAATTAGCCATTTATTAAAAAAAGAAATTCAAAGAGAAAAAAATATTTTAGCCTCACTACTGCAATTAAAAAGCAGTTTATTAGATATCAAAAATTACGAACATGGCATTTCCATGTCTCCTACATTTGAACTAGACGCTTTTATAAATGGAATAAAAGGGGGCTATATAGCTCCATCGTCAGGAGGCGACCCTGTGTCAAATCCGCTATCAGTACCAACAGGTAAAAACTTATACTCTATAAACGAGCAAGTAACGCCTACCAAAGAAGCCTTTGAAACAGGGCAATTACTGGCAGAGCAAATACTGCAAAAGCATATTGCCAAACATGGCGATTATCCTAAAAAAATAGCCTACTCACTTTGGGGAGGCGAGTTTATTAGAAACCAAGGAATGAATATTGGGCAGATATTTTATATGTTAGGCGTAGAGCCTGTGCGCAATAGTTATGGGCGGGTACACGATGTAAAATTGATTCCGATGGAAATTTTAAAACGACCACGAATTGATGTGCTAGTGCAAACATCAGGTCAATTTAGAGACATTGCCGCTTCGCGTATTTACCTCATTAATAAAGCAGTGCAATTAGCCGCCCAAGCCGATGATAGCGAGCAGTATAAAAACTATGTAAAAGAAGGAACATTGCTTGCAGAAATACAGTTAAAAGAAAAAGGGTTTACGCCCGAAGAAGCGCAACGGTTTTCGACAACTCGTGTTTTTGGAGGCTTAAACGGAAACTATGGTACAGGCATTATGGGCCTAGTAGAAAGCGGAGATAAATGGGAAGAAGAGAAAGAAATTGCAGACACCTATATTGGAAACATGGGCGCAATGTATGGCGAAAATAATTGGGGAACTTATAAAAAAGGAATGTTTGAAACTATGATGGCCAATACCGAAATAGTTGTGCATCCTCGTAGTTCCAACGAAACAGGCCCCATTTCGTTAGATCATGTGTATGAATTTATGGGCGGCTTAACGGCCAGTATTCGGGTTACAACAGGCAAAGACCCAGACGGCTATTTTAATGATGCAAGAAATCGCTATAACCCCAAAGTGCAATCGTTAAAAGAAGCAATATGGACAGAAACCAGAGCCAATCTTTTCAACCCTAAATTTATAAAAGCACAAATGAAAGAAGGTGAAACAGCCGCTGAAAACTTTGCTGAAAGCTTTAGAGATACTTATGGTTGGAACGTGATGAAGCCAGATGCAATCGACAAAGAAATTTGGGAAGGCTATTACGACATTTATGTAAAAGATAAGAAAAACTTAGGCACCCTAGAATTTTTTGAAAAAACCAACCCTTATGCCTTACAAGAAATGACTGCCGTAATGCTAGAAACCATTAGAAAAGGCTATTGGAACCCCTCAGAAGCGGTTATTAAAGACATTGCCAAACTACACGCTAATTTGGTAACAGCGCATGATGCAGGCTGTAGTGGATTTGTATGCGATAATGCTAAACTAGAAAATTTTATTGCAGAAAACATTTCGCAAGAAGCCAAACAGCAATACCAAGAAAAAATATCGGCCGTTAAGCAAATGAGTAGCGAGCAACAAAAGAAAAATATTGAACTTAAAAAAGTAGAAAAAGAACAAAGCTTAAAAGAACTAATTGCAGATAATAAAATAATTACTTATTTAGTTTTAGGGCTTTTCTTAGTACTTATTTTTGCATTTATATATGGGCGAATTAGAAGAAGATAGAAATGAAAAAAGTATTTAAAATAGTAGGGGTAGTAATGGCTATTACTGCCTTATTTTTTGGCTATAAATACTACCAAAATAGTATTAAACCTACCAAAATAGCATTTGTTAGAGTACCCGATTACATCTATGCCGATTACAGCAAAGCAGACGATAGCTACTTTATTAAAACTAAAAATTTTGATAAAAAAGACAATTTAGATGAGTTAACTAATTTCGATGTTGTTTACATTTTTGCGATGGGCTTTAACCCTAATGAAGAGCAAAAAGAAAATTTGCGTAAGGTAATCGAAAAAGATATTCCCCTCTATGTCTATTTGTCCACATCCGAAGAAATGGACATGACAACACTCACAAAAAAAGAGTTAAAAGAAGTTGAAAAGTTCTTTAAAAACCCTAACACCATAAATAATAAAAACTTACTTAATTATACTCGAAAAATACTCGATACTAAATCGTTTTTTACAGAAGAAGTAGTACTGGCGGAGGAATACCCCAAAAATTACTTTTTCCACCCCTCCACCGAAAATTATTTCGGTACTATATCCGAGGTTGAAACCTATTATAAAAAAAATAATTTACACACAAAAAATGCGCCTAAAGTATTGGTATTAACTTCTAATTTACAACCCTCAAACCCCAGTGCTCGTGCTCCTTATTTTGCATTAATAACCGAATTAGAAAAAAGAAATATAAATGTTTATGCCACGGCAGGCTTTTCCGGCAGAGTCGATTTTATAAATGCTGTACAGCCAGATTTAGTCGTGTTAATACCCCACGGACGATTAGCACCAGGTAAATCTGAAGAAGTTTTAAGCATTTTAAAAGAACTAAACATTCCCGTATTAGGGCCACAAGTTATGTACGAGCCGTATAACGATTGGCTCAAAAATCAAAAAGGACTAGGCGGTGGAATGTTTTCGCAAAATATTATAGCCCCCGAACTTGATGGCGTAACAACGCCCTATGTAATAGGCGCAAAATTTCCTCGCGAAGAAGATGGCGTAATGATTTTTAAAGAAATACCCGAACGAATTGAGTCATTTTCAACCCTTGTAGAAAATCTTTTAGCGTTAAAAACAAAAACGAATCAAGATAAAAAAGTAACTATTTTCTATTATAAAGGCCCTGGTAATAATGCCCTTTCTTCCGAAGGAATGGAAATAGTGCCCTCTATACTAAACCTATTAAAACACCTACAAAAACAAGGCTATAACACAGGCGTTCTACCCAAAACCTCTAAAGAACTGTATGCTAAAATTCAAAAAGAAGGAAAACTTTTAGGGGTGTATGCCAAAGGCACATTTGAGGAATTTATAAAAGAGGGGAACCCCGCACTTATACCTGCCGATACGCTTAAAAATTGGATGCACAAGTACCTGCACCCTACATTAATTAAAGAGGCTGAAAAGCAATACGGAACATTACCTGGCGAATATATGACAACCGTAAAAGACAGCATAAAGCAACTTGCCGTTGCACGAGTGCAATTTGGAAATATTGTACTAATGCCACAACCATTGCCTGCCATTGGCGAAAATGAATTTAAACTAGTTCATGGCGTAAAACAAGCAACTCCATACCCCTATATTGGTGCCTATTTATGGGCAAGAGAACACTTTAAATCCGATGCCATTATACATTTTGGCACACACGGCAGCCTAGAATTTACTCCCTATAAGCAACTGGGGCTATCCGACTTAGATTGGTCTCATGCACTTATAGGCAACACCCCACATTTTTATATTTATACCATTGGCAATGTTGGAGAAGGAATGATTGCTAAACGTAGATCGTATGCAACATTGGTTTCGCACCTTACACCAGCTTTTGACGAAAGTGGCTTTAATAGCGATATGAAAAAACTACACGATATTTACCACTCCTTTCTATCGGTGCAAAATAACGAAGGACTTAAAGAAGAGTATAAAATAAAATTGAGAGATGTAGTACTGGAAACAAAACTAGACAAACAATTAAACCTACTAATTACCAAAGATAAAAAATTGACTACCAGCGAATTAGAAAAAATTGCCGAATATGTACACGAAGTGGAAGCTGAAAAAATTACACTTGGCCTTTACACTCTTGGCGAAACTTTTAGCCAAAGCAAGCTAAATACAACCGTAAAAATGATGTCGTACGACCCCATTGCTTACAGTAAGGCAACATTAGATGTTT
Organism: uncultured Roseivirgaceae bacterium; assembly: GCA_964524405.1. GTDB lineage: Bacteria > Bacteroidota > Bacteroidia > Cytophagales > Cyclobacteriaceae > JAKISE01. Next base: position 3,506 of record CAZGDC010000077.1, on the reverse strand, counting down.
TAAAAGGAACTATTACCGAAGATCAAAAAAATGATGCCGTATTTTTTGATAAACATTATAGAGTAACCACCTTAAAACTGGTTGACAAAATTTTAACTACTGATGCCCCAATTATAATAGAAAAGTACATCAGTAAAAAAGACCTCGCATTTTTAAGTCACTGGCAAAAAGAAAATGACACTGGCAATTTTGAAGATGCCATGGCAGGAATGATTTCTATGTTTGAAAAAATTGGAGAAGAAAAAGAGCTACCACAAGTTACCTCCAATAAAGAACGTGTAACCGAATTAATGATATTATTACTGCCTAACCCTAAAAATAGAGCCGCAATAGAACACCTTAAAGACCCATTGCAGTTTGAAAAATCATCTGCTATTTTAGACAGAACATCGCTTAAAAAAATAAAAGCCATTGCAAAACTGATTCCTAAAATGCAAGAAATGTTGGATGTTATGCTAGCTCCAGGCATGTTTCAACTTTTAGAACTAATGCAAAATGAAGATAACTACAAGCTGGTTTTTAACATAATGGAAGACGATACTATCTTGAATAGTATTAAAGAAAAAGAAGAAGAACTAGAACATCAAATTATAACAGAACTACTCTTAGCTCAAAACAGAGAGCTATTATTTTTAAGTATAAAAAATGCGGAATTTGCCCAATTTATAAGCAACCAAACAAAAATAAGTTTACAAAAAACAGATAGCCTCTTAAATTTTTATATTGCTCAATCCATTTTAGCAGACAAAATAAATCCACAAACCACCGATGAAAAAGTAGTTGTAAAAGTGTTAGAAAGCCAAAAATCATTAGAAAACATTAAACAGTCGCAACGTTTAGTAAAAGAAAAGCTAATGAACATAAAAGAAAAAGAAAAGCAGTATGCAATGGCCGTTAACGACATAAAAACAGCCATTTTAAATGTAAGAATCAATTATAATAATTTAAAGCAATCGCCCCAAAAAGAATTAATGGCCATAACTAATGCATTAAATGGAGGGTTTATAGCCCCTTCATCAGGAGGCGATGCGGTACGTAACCCACAAGCAGTGCCAAGCGGAAGAAACTTATATTCGATTAATGCCGAAAATACCCCCACACAAGAAGCGTGGAAACTGGGCGTAAAAATGGCCACTAGTTTATTAGAAGCCCATCTGCAAAAGCATAATAAATATCCTAAAAAAATTGCCTTTACATTATGGGGAGGAGAGTTTATTCGCGGTGAAGGTTCTACCATAGCACAACTATTTTATATGCTAGGCGTGGAACCCGTTTGGAGTATAAGCGGAAACGTAAAAGATGTAAAACTAATACCTCTTGAAAAACTAAAACGACCACGAATTGATGTAGTGGTACAAACCTCTGGTCAGTTTAGAGATTTTGCTTCTTCACGCATATTTTTAATAGATAAAGCGGTTGCATTAGCAGCTAACGATAAAGAAGAAAACGACACCTATCAAAATTTTGTAAAAGAGGGTGTTTTGCAAATGGAAAAAGATCTTAAAACAAAAGGGTTTACACCCGAAGAAGCACGTAAATTTTCAACAGCAAGAGTTTTTGGTGCTGTAAATGGCAATTACGGAACGGCCGTAATGGGTTTAGTAGAAAAAGGAGACGCTTGGGAAAAAGAAGCCGAAATAGCTGATTTATACATTAAAAACATGGGCGCAATTTATACCCAAGGCAATTGGGGAGAATACAAACCTGGACTTTTTGAAGCCAGCTTAAAAAATACCGATATGGTGGTGCACCCAAGAAGCTCCAACACCTGGGGCCCCCTATCATTAGATCACGTATATGAGTTTATGGGAGGCGTAACCAATGCCGTTCGTACAACAACAGGCAAAGATCCTGATGGCTATTTTGCAGATTCGAGAAGCAAACACAACTCGTTTGTACAATCTGTAGATGAAGCAATATGGGTAGAGTCGCAAAGCACCTTATTTAATCCTAAATACATCCAAGAGCTAATGAATGGCGAAGCCTCTTCTGCCGAAGTTTTTGCCGAAACAACCAGAGATTTATACGGATGGAATGTAATGAAACCCAGTGCCATTGACCCTGAGCTTTGGGATAAAATGCACAAAGTGTATGTGCAAGATGAGTATGCCTTAGGTATTAAATCGTTTTTTGAAAAAGAAAATCCTTATGCACTTCAAGAGTTAACAGCCGTAATGCTAGAAACGGTGCGCAAAGGATATTGGAAACCTAATACAGAGGTTATTAAAGAAATAGCAGAGCTTCATGCAGAGTTGGTTAAAAACCACGATGCTGGCTGTAGTGGATTTGTGTGCGATAATGCAAAATTGGAGCAATTTATTTCTGATAATGTTTCGCAAGAAGCCAAACAGCAATACCAAGAAAAAATATCAACTGTAAGAGAAATAAGTGCAGAGCAGCAACAGAATAAAAACATTGAACTTAAAAAAGTAGAAAAAGAGCAAACACTAAAAGAATTAATTGCCGATAATAAAACCATCTCCTATTTGGTGTTAGGTCTTTTCTTACTATTATTAATTTCATTTATATATGGGCGAGTAAGAAGAAGATAAAAAAACTATACAATCTGTTTGCCCTGCATACAGTAATTGGGGTTTCCCAACATTCAGTATTTTAAAAAAAAGCAATGAAAAAAATAACAGTTACATTTTTAGCCTTAATAGTGGTATTAATGGCACAAGCACAAGATAAGCCCGCTTATCAATTATATAATCAGAAAGGCAAAATAGCTACGTATGATAAAATGATTAAAGACTTAGCAAAAGCCGATATGGTGTTTTTTGGTGAATACCATACCAACCCTATTTCGCATTGGCTACAAATAGAAATGGCAAAAAGCTTTTTCGAAATCAAAAAAGAGAAATTAGTTTTTGGTGCAGAAATGTTTGAAAATGGAAATCAATTAGTGTTAGATGAGTATTTAGCAGGCTTTTATCCTGAAAAGAAAATGATACCAGAAATGACACAAATGTGGGGTAATTATAAAACAGACTATAAACCTTTGGTGGACTTTGCTAAAGAAAATAAACTTCGTTTTATAGCTACTAATATTCCTCGCAGGTATGCTTCTATGATTAATAAAAAAGGAATGGAAGCCTTGGACTTGCTTAGCCCTGAAGCATTGGCTATGATTGGCCCATTGGAAGAACATTTTGATGCTACCGTATATGAAGATATGAAAGAAAAAATGGGTGGGCATGTGCCTCCAAGCATGCTAAATATTCAAATGGCACAGGCGGCCAAAGATGCTACAATGGCACATTTTTCGATTATTAATTTTAAACGTGGCAATTTATTATTTCATATAAATGGTGCTTACCATTCTGATAATGAAAGAGGCATAATTTGGTGGGTAAATAAAATTAAGCCAGGGCTAACTATTAAGTCGGTTACAACAGTTACAACTGCTGAGTGGGCAAAAATGACAGACGAAGAAAAGGCAAGTATTGCTAATTACACCATTGTTGTGGCAGATAATATGACCCAAACGAAGCGTTAATACCCTA
>CAZGDC010000076.1:0-10681 GCA_964524405.1 uncultured Roseivirgaceae bacterium | reverse complement strand
AGCATTACATACAACTATTTAATAATAGCCACTTTACCAAATTGAGTGGTAGAGCCATCTTCGTTAGCAATAAAAATAAAATAAACACCCGTGCTAACCTCGTTAGCGTACACATTATTCATATCCCAAATAGCGGTGTTGCCGTTGGCTTTAATTGTGGTAATTAGCCTGCCTGAAGAATCGGTAATTTTTACTAAACTATTACTAGGTACTCCTTCTATGGTAACCACGCCTGTAAACCCAGGGTTAACAGGGTTCGGAAATATTTTGGGAGTTTTATAAGTACCCGTTATACTGCCAGACCCGCGATAAGAAATAAGACCTTTGTTGGTGTTAATAAACACCTCAGCAGTAAGGTTGTTAATTGCAATATTTAGTACCACATTAGATAGTAATGGGCTGTTTTCAGAAGTAAAATGCTCGATTAATTCAGTTCCATCATTAGCAAATAGCCACGCACCTTTATTAGTTCCCATCCAAATTCTATTGCCTCCATCAACGGCTAGGCAGTTTACGTTTTCATTGCTAAACAACAAATTAGAATTAATAATGGGAGTAATTGCTTCTTGAGTAGGGTCTTCTAATATGTGATATGGGGACAAATAATAAACAACCCCTTTAGCGGTGGCAATCCAAATTTTATCATCCTTATCAATCAGTAATTGGTTAATAGAATTACTCGGAATTGTGCCTAATCCACTTTTTTTTAATATAACCTCTTGTCCATCCTGATTTAAAACGATGATGCCACCACCCACAGTTGAACTAATGGATATCCATTGATCGCCCCAAGGAGTACTAATAATTTGAGTGGCATTTGCCACTAAGCTATTGGGAGTAAGTGAAGTCCATTGGTTATCAGTATTTAATTTATGTAATGAAACAGCTGTGTTATTATTAAGTACCCATAAATTATTGTTTCTACTATCTATATCAGCAATGAGCACATTTTTATCTGGGGGCGATGTGTTTACTAACGGACTATTATCATCATTAATAATGGTAAAGGACTCATCCGTCCAATTTAATAAGCCGTAGCCATAAGAGCTAAAAGTGAACACCCCTCTTTTTTGAGAAGTTACACCTGTAATGTCTAAAAATGTTGGGGTTGGTTTTGTTTGAGGGTAACCAGTGGAGTTAAAATTTGTCCAAAATCCTTCTTCAAAAACGGAAAATCCATTATTATTTTTTAAAGGAAGCCCATTATTTTGTTTAAATGGGGGCAATGCAAAAATTTTATTATCAACCGATACTAATTTTTTTATTTCATTAAAGTAAGGGCCATTAGGGTAAAAGCTTTCACTTTTATTAGTGCTAACACTCACAAGACCATTGTTTCCATCGGCTACCCAATAATTGTTTCCTTCTAAAATGGCATCTTTTGCTTTAATAATTTTATCTGATACGATAGTACTTAATACGAAGTTTTCTAGTAAATAAACACTGTCAGATGCTGTTATTAGTGTTTTAATAGGGGAGTCTATGCTTGTAAAGTTATTCCCTATTAATAAATTTAAGGGTTGCCAACTGCCATTATTGTAGTGTAGTAACCCTTGAGAGGTATTGGCTGTTATGGGCTTGTTTTGGTGCAAACCAATAATGTTAGCTTGTTCTTGCGTTATTCCAGTATTAATGTCAAACCTTTTCCACTTAGAAAAATCTTTGAGATTTTCAGATAAGCTGCCTGCCATTAATCCTGTTTCTGTGGCAAGAAAGAGTGAATCATTATAAATAGTGCTTGCAAATATTTTTAAGTTATTGCCTGTGCTGCTTAAATTCAAATAAGATTCTTGAATGAGTTGAGTTTTGGTATTTATTTTTAATAGTCCGAAATCAGTACTTAAATAGGTAAAATCTCCATCTTCGAACATATGATAACTTATTTTAGAAGGCAAGTTATCTGCAAGTTTAATATCAGTAATAGAGCTGATTACGTTATTTGCTAGTAAATCTAGTTGACCATTTTCGTAAGAAATTAATAAGGTACTAGTAGATTGATTATAGCCAATTAATGATATGCCTGTTTCGGATAATCCGTTTAGAGAAGTTATACTTTTTATGCTTCCGTCTTCTTTATTAAAAATAAAAAGACCTGTATTGGAGGCCACATACACTTCTTGCTCGCTTTGAGTAATAGAAATAGCGGTGTTAAAAGAGTAGTGGGTTCGCCAACTGCCTGTTGGAATATTGTTTTGACTTGCTCCAAGCAGAGATCCGAACAATAAAAAAAGTAATAATATATGTTTCAATCTTTGGTTGATTGGCCTTCTAAAAAACATTTTCTACAGCGTGCTTCGTACGTGCTTTGCTCGCCAAGCATAACTTTTTGCTTATTATCTGTTAAACGATAAGAATACGAAGCTAGTGCCCCACAGCTCATGCATATAGCATGAACCTTAGTAACATACTCCGCTTGAGCTAATAAATCTGGTATTGGGCCGAATGGGTTTCCTTCAAAATCCATATCAAGGCCAGCTATAATAACACGTTTGCCTAAAGATGCAAGTTGGTTACAAACATCTACAAGCGACTCGTCAAAAAATTGAGCTTCATCTATACCTACTACGTCACTGGTGCCTGATAGCAAAATAATATCATTTGCAAATTGCACTGGTGTGGATCGAATGGTGCTTTTATTATGAGAAACCACATCCGATTGGTGATAGCGAGTATCTATTGAAGGCTTAAATATTTCTACTGATTGTTTTGCAATAAGTGCCCTGTTTAACCTGCGGATAAGTTCTTCTGTTTTACCCGAAAACATAGATCCGCAAATAACTTCTACCCAACCTGCGCCTTTTTTCTCTCCTTTAGGGATTGGTTGTTCTACAAACATTAATAAGTATAGTTTACGCTTGGGAGCTTATTTTTTCTTGGAACTTCAATTTCTATATCACCTAAAGGCATGGCTTGGCAACTTAGGCGTTGCGTTTTACTGATTCTTCCCGCTTCCAAATAATTATTTTCTGCATCAGAATTTTCTGTAAGGTTTGTCATTCCATTAAGTATCGTACACATGCAAGAGGTGCATCTGCCTTTACCTCCGCAAGCATGCATCCAGTCTATATTGTTTTCTTGCAGTATGGCAAGAACGGATAATGGCATTTCGTTGTTTAATTTATAATCAACAACTTTATGACCTAGGTTAGAAATAGTAATTTTAGGCATATTTTTACATTAATTTTTACAAAGAAACAAAATCTTGGTATGGAGAACAAACTGAATCAACTTGCTTTAGAACAATACGCAAAGAAGTATGCTAATTTACTTGCAAAAAAAATATTTGCTACTAAAAATACGATTTCTGGCAAGCAAATTATGGAGGAAATACCTGTTAATCAAGTGGCACTATTTACACTGTTTAATCTTTTTAAACTATGGAAAGTAGAAATGGAGCAACTTAAAAGCCCTTATTTTAATTATGATGATGAGCAAGTGCAAGTAAAGTTGAAAGAATTAATGAATGTGCTTTCAAAAAAAATCAGTGTTTTAAAAGAAGACTTTATTCCACTTTTAGAAAAATCAGTAGAAAGTACGCTTTTATTAATAATATCGCCTCTAAGTTATTATAGAGATCTTGTGAATGCGTTTAAACAAAAAGCCCCCAATATGGAAGAAGTGAAAGATTTGCAGCGGTTTATTAAAATAAATAGCGATATGCGCGATGCACTTTTAACCGCTTGGGCTTCTAATTATAGCGGAGAAGAGTTGTTTAATAAGGCATTTGAAGGATTAACGGAGCCTCCACAAGATGTGACGCCTTTATTAAGCCCGTTTAATAAATTACTGCCTTTTGATATGTCGAATAGTTGGATGGAAAAAAATTCTAAGATTGATTTGATTGCGGAAGATGTTGAGGAGGATGTAATTGAAGAAACTAAAATTGAAGAAACGAACGTTGAAATTAGCAGTGATATAATTGAGGATGATGACGTATTTGAAGAAGCTGATTTTGATACGGTTCATACTCAATTTAAAGAAGAAAAAACCCAAATTTTAGCAGATTCATTAGGCTTTGATTCAAAAAGCATGTCAATAAAATCAATGCTAACCATCAATCAAAAATTTATGTTTATTAACGACCTTTTTGATGGCAGTAAAGAAGACTTTTTGAAAGTGATTGACTTTTTAGATACGTGTGAAACCAAAGAGGTGGTAATTAAATTTATTCAGAGTAATTATATTCAGCGTGGCAACTGGAAACCGGAAGCCCCTCAAGTAAAAGATTTTTTTGATTTGATTAATCGAAAATTTAGTTAGGGTTAACAGTGCCTTAATGTGGGCTAGCCATTTTAATGTTAATATGGTATTAATTCGAAATTAATTCCTTTGCCCTTTCCACCATTTCTTTAGAGCCTATAAAGAACGGAGATCTTTGATGTATATCAGTAGGCATAATATCCATAATTCGGTTTACACCATCGGTGGCTAATCCCCCTGCTTGCTCAGCTATAAAAGCCAAGGTTTTGCACTCATAGATAAGTCTCAGTTTTCCGTTGGGGTTAGCAGCGGTAGAGGGATAAATGTAAATGCCGCCTTTTAATAAATTTCTGTGAAAATCGGCCACTAAAGAGCCTATATACCTTCCTGAAAATCCGTGGTCTCTACATTCTTCAATGTAATCTTTAACGCCATCGGAAAAACTATTATAGGAGCCTTCATTAATAGAATAAATTTTACCTCCATCGGGTATTTGCATATTGGCATGAGATAAAAAATATTCGCCTAAAGAAGGATCATAAGTAAAGCCATTTACACCCATACCCGTAGTAAATACGAGCATAGTTGACGACCCATATAAAATATAGCCTGCGGCTACTTGGTTTCTACCAGGTTGTAATACATCTGTTTTTGTTATGGGCGTTCCCACCTCTGATATTCTCCTGTAAATTGAAAAAATAGTGCCAATAGATACATTTACATCAATATTAGAAGATCCATCAAGTGGGTCGATGGCAATGATGTAACTAGAGCCGTTATTTACCTCAATAATTTTCTCCTCTTCTTCCGAAATAATGGCACACACTTCGCCCCCTTTTTCTAACGCCCTCGAAAATCGAATATTAGCTAATACATCCAATTGTTTTTGCTCTTCGCCTCCCGTGTTTTGGGTGCCTGTAACCCCCGCTAGGTTAATTAAACCAGCTCTATTTATTTCTCGATTTACTACTTTCCCCGAAAGTGCAATGTCTCTTAAAAGTTGAGAGAGTTCGCCTGTTGCAAAAGCAAAAGCCTCTTGTCGGCTTTTTATAAATCGGTCAAGTACAGTGCCAATAGGCATCGCAATTCTTGAGTCTTCCATTGCTAAATTTCACTTGGTTATATAACGCAAAAGTGCTGCTTTTTAGTTGATATCGAAAACGTTTGCGGAAGTTATTCTAAAGGCTTTAAATACGATAGTCAATTCAAATTATCTATCTTCGCACTATGCAAGTTTTTAAGTTTGGGGGCGCCTCTATAAAAGAGGCTAGTGCAGTAAAGAACGTAGGAGATATTATTGAAAAACATGGAAATAAACCGCTTATTATTGTACTCTCGGCCATGGGTAAAACAACGCGTGCATTAGAAGATTTATTAGCGCATAAAAACGAAGTTTCTTTTGAAAGTAAGTGGAATAAAATTAAAGCCTTTCATATTCATTTGATGAAAGCACTATTCCCATCTACTCATCCTGTTTTTATCGAAATAAATAATCGATTTACAGAACTAGCCGAATTGGATTATAAAAATGCCAATGAGGTACTATTACATGCTCAGGTAGTTTCGTATGGCGAGTTATTTTCTTCCATTATTTTAGCTAATTACTTAAATAAAATGGGCATAAACACCCATTGGCTTTATGCCCCTGATGTTATTTCCACTTCTAAGTTATATTCAGAAGGAGAGGTGAATTGGGCGTTAACAAAAAAGCAAATACAGAAAAAAATACCTCCCATTTTATCTAAAAAAATAATAATAACGCAAGGGTATATTGCTTCTTGCAATGAGGGTATAATTACACTTGGAAAAGAAGGGTCGGATTATAGTGCGGCTATTTTTGCCGCCTGCCTTAATGCAGATAAAGTTGTTATTTGGAAAGATGTACCTGGTATTTTAAATGCCGACCCAAAAGAAGTGAAAGAGGCTACTCAATTTTTCGAATTGCCTTATAACGAAGCTTCTGAAATGACTTATTATGGAGCATCCGTTATTCATCCTAAAACAATTAAACCACTCGCTATTCATAAAATACCATTAGAGGTTAGGTCGTTTGATAATCATGAAGCGTTACCAACTATAATTAGTAATAAACCTGTTAACGTATTAGAACCTAGCATAATTTATAAAAAAAACCAGTGTTTATTTAGTTTTAAAGTAACAAATTTTACGTTTGTTAATGAAGAACATCTTGCTATCATATTTAAGGAATTACACGATTTGAATCTACCCATTAACATGATGCAAAATTCTGCTATTTCTATATCCGTTTGTTTTACATACGATAAAGAAAAAGTAATGAAATTGATGATTGCCTTAAAATCATCCTTCGAAATGTATTATAATTCAGGGTTGCAATTGATTACCATAAAAAATTATAATTCTTACGCATTGGCTGAGTTTATGCCCCCTAAATCGAGTATTTTAATGGAACAACGAACTCGAAATAACTACCGAGCCTTAGTCAAGAAGGGTCGGTAATTAATAGATAATAGCAAGGCTATTTTTTAGATTGCTCTGTTAAAGCAATTATAGCTTCTTTATCTATATTAGAGTTTAATTCATTTTTAGTTTCTTTGTTTTCTGGCTCTACTCTGGTTTCAGGTACAGAAGTTAAGTATTCTTTAATGCGCGATTTGATTTCTGCTCCAGAGATATTTCGCTTTACTATTCCATGTTCAGCTACCGACATTTCTCCTGTTTCTTCCGAAACAATTACGATTAGGGTATCTGTAATTTCAGACATGCCCACAGCTGCTCGATGCCTTAAACCAAATTGTGCTGGTAAATTATCGTTTTCAGACACGGGTAAAATACACCTGGCTGCCCTAATTCTATCATTATGAACAATAACCGCTCCATCGTGTAAAGGGCTGTACTTATTAAAAATAGAAAGTAATAACCGGCTTGAAATTTCTGCATCTATCAAATCTCCAGAATCAACATAAAATTTAAGTTCGGAGTCTTTGGTAAAGACCAAAAGTGCCCCAGTTTTTGTGCCACTCATTGCTTTAAGGGCATCAATAATTGGAGAAATGATATAACCCCCTGCATCTTGCTTTTTCCAAAGACCAAAGGATCTAAAAAAACTATCGCTGCTTTTAAACGAAGTTGATTTGCCAATAACCAATAAGAATTTCCTAATTTCTTGCTGAAATAAAATAATAGTAGCAAGGACTCCAACACTCATAAACTGACCTAGAATAGAAGCTAAAAGCTCCATTTGAGCAGCTTTTACCACCAAATAAAATAGGTAGAGCGAAAGCACTCCTAGAAAAATTTTTATGGCAACACTACCGTGCATCAGCTTATAAAGTTGATACATAAAAAAACTGACTAATAAAATATCTATGACATCTAACCAGCCTATACTAAGAAATCCGATTTTAAATAGAAAAATCAATGTTGTAGTGTACTAAATAGTTTGATAGTATCCTGAGCCTCTTTTGCATCGTGAACCCGCAATATTTTAGCCCCTCTCTCTAATGCAGCGAAGTTAAGAATATTTGTACCGTTAAGCGCCTTTTCTGGTGTTGTTTTCAATAAATTATAAATCATGCTTTTACGTGATACACCTATTAATACCGGATACCCTACTTTATGTAGGTGTTTTAATTCATTTAAAAGTTTATAATTTTGCTTTAAATTTTTAGAGAAGCCAAAACCAGGGTCGATAATGATGTCTGTATGACCTAATTTCTTTAATTTATTTGCCCTTTCAATAAAATATTGAACAACTTCAACAGTAATGTTTTCATAAGATGTGCTTGCCATCATATCCAGTGGTGTGCCACGCATGTGCATAAGTACATAGGGCACTTTTAGTTTGGCAACCGTTTCAAACATAGCCTCATCGGCCTGGCCGCCACTTACATCATTAATAATAGAAGCACCTGCTTCAATAGCTTTTTGGGCAACGTTGGCTCTAAACGTATCAATAGAAATAAAGGCACTTGGAAACGTAACGGATAGTTTTTCTATTAGTGGAATTACACGTTTTAATTCTTCATTTGTGGTAATATTAGTAGCATTAGGTCTCGTAGAAAAGCCTCCAATGTCTAGGAAAGTGGCTCCTTCTTTAAGCATTTTTTCAGCTTTTAATAAAATATCTTTCTCAGAGGTGGCTCTACTTTTTTCATAAAATGAATCTGGCGTTGCATTTAATATGCCCATTATCTTAGGTGAATTAAGCTCAACCAGTTCACCTTTAATGTTCAAAGAGAAATTTCTTGAAAATAGACGATCTTTTACCACTTTTGTACGTAATTAAATGTTAACAAAATTAATCAATCATAATCCATTGGAGTCAACTACCGAAAAAGAGTATCAACAAATTTTAGCGGATTGTCGTAAACTGTTCAATAATAAAGCGGCTGACTATGGAACGGCTTGGCGAATTCTACGATTGCCTTCCATTACAGATCAACTATTTATTAAAGCCAATAGGATTCGTTCTATTCAAGAAAAAGGAATTAGTAAAGTAGGCGATGATATAAATGGCGAGTTTGTAGCCATTATTAATTATGGAATTATTGCGTTAATTCAATTACAGCTCGAACATGACACTCGAATGGAGATTCCTATAGAGGAACTAATGCACTTATACGATGAGGAAGCGGACGAAACACTTGGTTTACTTTTGAATAAAAATCACGATTATGGAGAGGCATGGAGAGACATGCGAGTAAACTCCATTACCGATATTATTTTAATGAAACTATTACGCGTAAAACAAATAGAAGATAACCAAGGTAAAACAATTGTATCTGAAGGCTATGATGGCAATTATAGAGATATGATTAACTATGCGGTTTTTGCTTTAATTAAACTTAATAAAAAGAAGAATGAAAATACTTGATAAATTTATTGCATTTGCAGTTGGCGCTCTATTTATTTTTTCGGGGTTAGTAAAAATTGATGACCCCATAGGTACTCAAATTAAACTAGGAGAGTATTTCGAGGTATTTTCTTCTGATTTTGGCAGTTTTTTTGAATGGTTTATTCCATTTGCCATGCCTATTGGGTTTACGCTTATTGTGCTAGAAATTGTATTAGGGGTCGCTTTAATTATTCATTTTCGAATGAAATTAACCAGTTGGGCATTGGTTGTAATTATTTCATTTTTTTCATTTCTTACTTTCTACTCTGCTTATTTTAATAAGGTAACCGATTGTGGGTGCTTTGGGGATGCCATTCCACTAACGCCCTGGCAATCATTTACAAAAGATATAATACTTGTAGTACTAATCGGTTACATTTTTTGGAGAAAAGATCATTTAAAACCAATGTTATCTCCTAAAATAGGCCTATACACCGTTATTGGATCAGCATTAATTTCGGTTTACATTGGCATTTTTGCTATTCGTCATTTACCTCCAGTAGATTTTAGACCTTATGCCATAGGCGATAATATTCAGGCAAATATGATACCTGAAGAGCAACCTATTTTTGAGTATGTATTTGAAAAAGAAGGGCAAGATATTATATCAACTGATTACTTAGCGGAGAAAGAGGGTTATGTGTATAAAGCACACCGAATTACTAATGCTGATAAAACCATTCCTAAAATTACGGATTATAATGTATGGAATGAAGAAGTAGGGGATTTTACAAAACAAAGCTTAGCGGGGATAAAACTTTTCTTTATTGCCTATAATGTAAACGATGCTTCAAAGAAAAAAATGGCTGAGATTGTAGCGTTAATAAATAGATTAAATGAAATTGAAACCATTGCATTAACAGCTTCGTCAGCGCCTGATTTTGAGAAGTTTAGACACCAACACCAATTGGCTGTCCCTTATTTTTATGCAGATGCTACGGTGTTAAAAGCAATGATTCGCTCCAATCCTGGCCTTATGTTATTACGAGATGGTACTGTATTGGGCAAATGGCATTATAATGATATGCCTACTGCCGAAGAGGCAAGAAAACTACTCCAATAAAATGCCTAAAATATTTTTGATAGGCATGCCCGGTAGCGGTAAATCTACCATAGGTAAGTTATTAGCAACTAAGCTTAATTATGCCTTTTTAGATTTAGATGCTGTAATTGAGTCGAGTGAAGGGGCTAGCATCGAAGCTATTTTTGAACTAAAAGGCGAGGCCTATTTTCGGCAAATAGAAGCACAAGCATTAAGCAATGTAGTAGAAAAAGAAGGCAGTTTGGTAATTGCCACGGGAGGGGGCACGCCTTGTTATTATAATGGGCTTGCTTTTATGCAAAAAAATGGAACAACTATTTTTATAAACGTCCCCCCCAACGTTTTAGTGGAAAGGTTAAAAGCCGATAGAGTTCGACCTCTTTTAAAAGAAGGGGTTAAACAAAAAATACAAAAATTGTATAAGGAACGACTTCCAATTTATTTAAAATCTAAATTTATAATAGAATCTAATTTAAAATCAGAATCTGAACTTGTTTATAAAATTTTAGTAACTATTCAGCCGAGGTGCTTTCGAGATAAAAATAGTTGATTTTTTTGATAAA
>CAZGDC010000075.1:0-10765 GCA_964524405.1 uncultured Roseivirgaceae bacterium | reverse complement strand
AATCAGCCAACCGGCATATTAGCCTTTAATTCCGAGTTTGAAATAACTATTTGTAACAAAGCATTTATTGAGCAAACCATTCAAGATGAGCCTAAGTTACGAGGTATTTATTTGTTTGATAAAATTAAATTTGATGATGACGCTTCTTCAGTTAAGAGTCAGGTTGATTTGGGATCTAATTTTAAGAGTTTTATAAATATTGGCAAAAAACGTTTTAAAGTTGATGTAATGCCACTTTGGGATGATTCCAATGTTATTGGTGGCACAATTTCGCTAGGAGAAGAAATTTTAGAAAATCCTCAGTTAAATTTTCTTTCCAAAACAGGGTTTAAATCAGTTATTGAAAATGCGCCCATGACGATTATGATTTTTCGGCAAGATGGATCCATTTTTTATACCAACCAATATTATCGAGATTTATGGAATCTATCTGATAGAGAACTTGCCTTAATACATGAAAATTATAATATTTTTGACGATAAACAACTAAATAGCCAAGGCATTAGACCTTATATAAAAAAGGCGTTTGAAGGTAAAAATGTTGAAATCCCTGCTATTAATTATAGGCAGGATTATTCAAATCTAGGTCGAAAAGGAACTTCGTATAAAGAAAACTGGTTGTTGGGCTATTTTTTTCAAATGAAAAATGCTAATAATTCCGAAAATTTAGTAGCACTTATTTTTACTGAAATTACGCGTCAAGTAGATGCCGAACAAGCTTTTAAATTGAGTGAAAAACGGCTTGAACTTGCACTCGAAGGAGGCGGGATTGGTATATGGGATTGGCATATAGACAGTAATCGGGTTTTTGGCAGCAAGTATTGGGCTAACGTATTAGGTTATAAGGCAGATGAATTAGAAATAGCTTCTTGGGCCAACCTAGTACATCCTGATGATTTAAGATTGGTTGAGAAAAACATGGATGACCACATAGCAGGCAACACAGAATTTTACTTGGCTGAATATAGGATGAAAAGTAAATCTGGTGAGTGGAAGTGGTTATTAGATAGAGGCAAAGTGGTTGAATTTACACCAGAGGGGAAAGCCAAAAGATTTTTAGGCACTTATGTAGATATAACGGAAAAAAAACAAAGTGAGGAAATATTAAAAGCAAGCGAAGAAAGGTACAGAAGTTTGGTAAATAACTTACCAATAGGAGTAGCTATTATACAAGATAATAAGGTAGTGTATGCAAACAGAGAATTGGATACCATTTTAAAAGCAGAGGACAAAAATCAACTTGTTGGCATGGATGTGTCAAAATTATTTAACAATCCAAAGGGGTATCAAACAAAAGTGAATAAAATACTTGATGGTGGAATTTCAGAACCAGCAAGCGAAACAAGTATTAAAGATTTACATGGGGAACAGAAATGTGTAGAGATTACGTCCATCCCGTTAATGTATAATAATCGGCCAGCAGTACAATCTATAGTTAAAGATGTGCAGAAACGAAAGGATAACGAAGCGCAAACGTTAAGAGCCGAAAAATTATTAAGTCAACTTTTCGAAAATGCGCCAATGGCCATTGTAATGATTGGTTTTGATGATGAAGTTTTGAAAATTAACAAAGGGTTTGAACAGATATTTGGTTATACACCCAATGAAGTTGTTGGACGATACATCAATGACATTATTGTGCCTACCAACTTAATTGATGAAGGGCTTAAATTAAGTAAAGATTCGGTGGAGGGGGAAAATGTATATTTAGAAACACAGCGGATGAGCAAATCCAACGAAATAATTCCTGTAATGATACACACCTTGCCTGTGGTACATGATAAAGGACAGCAATTGGGGGTTTATAGTATTTATATCGACTTGCGCAAACGAATTAAAATTGAAGAGGAGCTAAAAGTTAGAAATTTTGAGCTCGATAACTTTGTTTATAAAGTTTCACACGATTTAAGATCCCCATTGGCCTCAATATTAGGGCTTATTAATTTGGTTAAGCTTGAAGATGGTTTTCAAGATAGTTTATCATATTTAAAGCTTATGGAAAACCAAGTGCATAAGCTAGATGATTTTATTCGTAATATTTTAAGCCATTCCAAAAACTTAAAGGTGTCGGTAGTTACATCACTAATTAATTTTAAAGAAATTATTGATAAATGCCTATTCGATTTAAGCCATTTAAAAGGTTTTGATAAGATAGCTAAGAAAGTGGTCGTTTCAGGAGATGGGTTTTTAAGTGACCAATGGAGGATTAATGAAATATTTAGAAACTTGATAGCCAATTGCATAAAATATTACGATGTAAATAAGGAGCAGTGCGAGATGGAAATTTTGGTTGATATTAGTAAGGAGGGTTGTATTATATCCATCTCAGATAATGGAATTGGGGTAGCTAAAGAAAGCGTGCCTCGTATTTTTGAAATGTTTTATCGAGCTACAGACACCTCTCAAGGCTCAGGTATTGGGCTTTATATCGTTAAAAATGCGGTAGAAAAATTAGAAGGCACTATTTCGATTGAAAGTTCCGTTGGTATAGGTGCTAAATTTATAATTAATCTACCGCATTTTACAGAGGGGTAATTTTAAAAGAGGCTACTCTTTTTTCTGTAAAATATTTGAGCTAATTTTAATTATGAGTCCACTCCGAAAACAGACAATTTTCATAAAACAACTTTTTTGATTTTTATGTGTTTTCGGAGTGATACCATATTAATTATACAATGGTAAACTAATGTCATCAGTAAATAAATACCGCTTTTTATTTGTAAACCTAGCCAAAGGTATTGCTTGGTTTTTACTGCTTATATCGGCATTTGTTTACTTTAAAGATAGCATCACTTTTACAGGTGATGGTGGTTTGATGCAATACGGAAATAATCCGCTTTTAGTATTTGGAATTTACTCTGTTTCTGAAATAATTATAGGAATTCTTCCTCCCGAACTATTTATGATGTGGTCGTTGGAGTTAGCAGAACACCGTAATTATATTGTTGACTTATGCATTTTAGCCATTATTTCTTATGCAGCAGGCACACTTGCTTACTTTTTTGGAAGATACTTTAATAGTACCGCTATGTACCGCTACTTACAAAAAAAACACTTGCGTAAATACGAAGAAAAATTTAATACCTATGGTGGTTTCTTACTAATTATTGCTGCCATTACACCTGTGCCTTACTCTGCTATTTGTGCCCTAGTTGGTGCTGTAAAATATCCTTTTAAAAAGTTTTTTTTATTAACCCTTTTTAGGTTTGCTCGTTTCGGAGTTTATGGATATTTAGTTTGGAAGGCCAGTTTAGTTTAAGCAATTAGGTTAGCAATTTTATTAATGGCGTAGTCTAGTTCGCCTAATGTAGTTAGCTTGCTAAAGCTAAGCCTTACATTATTGCATATATCTTTATCCTTTTCAAGCGCATTAATTACATGCGACCCATCCGATGCCCCACTGGAGCAAGCACTACCTTCTGAAATGTAAACACCTTGTAAATCGAGGTTAAACAACATAATATCATCATAAGGGCAAGGTAGTTTTAGGTTGATAATATTAGATAAACTCAACTGCAAGCTAGCAGAATTGCCGTTAAACAAAATGCTTGGTGCTAATACATTTAATTGTTCAATTACATGTACTTTTAAAGATAATGTATGTGCTTGAAAGTGATCTATTGATGCACAAGCCAATTCGTAGGCTTTGCTCATACCTATAATACCACTTCCATTTTCAGTGCCACCCCTAACACCTCTTTCTTGCGAACCACCATGTAAATAGCCTTCCATTTTGGCTGTTTGAGAATTGGTATAAATAAACCCAATTCCTTTAGGGCCGTGCAGTTTATGAGCCGAAGCTGTGGCAAAATCAAGAGGAAGATTATTTAACTCAATTTGTAAATGCCCCAACGTTTGTACCATATCCGTATGAAACAAGGCGTTGTAATTATGGCAAAGTTCCCCAACCACATTAAGGTCTAGCAAGTTCCCTATTTCATTATTAGCATGCATTAAAGATACCAAAGAGCTTGCACCTTTTTGTACTAGTAATTCTTCTAATTCTTGCAGATTAATATTGCCTTTACTATCCACTGAAAGAAACACAATTTCTACTTCAGTGTTCTCCTCAATCCATTTTAGTGTATCTAATATAGAGTGATGTTCGATGGGCGAAGAAATTATTCTTTTGATTTTTTCATTGGAGGCATTTGCTTTAAGTATAGCATTATTTGCTTCGGTTCCTCCAGACGTAAATATAATTTCTTTGTCTTTACAGCCAACCAAAGAGGCAATTTTCTTACGCGCTTTTTCAATTTCAACCCGTGCTTCTCTGCCTTTGGTATGTACGGATGATGGATTACCATAATGAGTTTCCATAAACGCCTGCATAGCTAAAATAACTTCAGCATCTAAGGGAGTGGTAGCCGCATTATCCAAATAGGCCTGCATGTTAGTTGTTAATAATATCGTGTATATCTTGTATAATTTTTTTGGCTAAATTGGCAGCGGTAGTTTCCGAATCTGCTTCCGCATAAATTCTAATAATAGGCTCCGTATTAGATTTTCTTAAATGCACCCACTGCTTATCAAACTCTATTTTTACTCCATCAATGGTATTAATGGGCTGTGATTTATATTTTTCTTGCATTCCAATAAGCACCTTATCTACATTTATGGAGGGCTGTAGTTTAATTTTATTTTTAGATATATAATAAGAAGGATAGCTGGCTCTTAACTGTGCACAACTTTTATTAAACTTTGCTAAATGTGTTAAAAATAAGGCAATTCCCACTAATGCATCTCTACCATAATGAAGTGCTGGATAAATGATTCCGCCATTTCCCTCACCACCAATAATGGCGTTGGTTTCTTTCATTTTTGTAACCACATTAACTTCTCCCACCGCTGAGGCATAATACATATTGCCATGTTTTTCAGTTATATCTCTTAATGCCCTTGTAGATGATAAATTGGAAACGGTATTGCCCGGTGTTTGGCTTAACACATAATCCGATATGGCAACCAATGTATATTCTTCGCCAAACATAGAACCATCTTCGTTAACAAAAGCGAGCCGATCAACATCTGGATCCACCACAATACCTAAATCATATCTATTTTTTTCCACTTCAGCACTTATTGCATTTAAGTTTTCTGGCAATGGTTCTGGGTTGTGAGGAAAGTTGCCATTAGGCTCGCAAAAAAGCTCTATTACATTTTTAACACCAAGGGCTTTTAAAAGCTGAGGTACAGCAAATCCTCCTGAGGAATTAACACCATCTACCACTATTTTGAAATTTCGTTCTTTTATAGCATTTACATCTACTAAAGGTAATTTTAAAATAGCTTCAATATGATAGTCAAGATAAGAATCGTTTTGGCTTGTTTTACCAAGCTTATTTGTTTTAGCAAAATTTATAGATCCAGATTCAGCAATGGTTAGTATTTCTGCCCCATCTTTTGCGGATATAAATTCTCCTTTGCTATTAAGTAACTTTAGCGCATTCCACTCCACTGGGTTATGACTAGCCGTTATAATAATCCCTCCACATGCATCTTCTTTAGGAACGGCAATTTCAACGGTGGGCGTTGTAGATAAACCAAGGTCAACTACATTTATTCCCATGCCCGAAAGGGTTGAGGTTATAAGCTGGCTTATCATGGGGCCAGATGGTCGAGCATCTCTGCCAATAACAACCGTTTTAGAGGCATGGTGCTTGGTTGCCCAACTACCAAAGGCAGCAGCAAATTTAACAACATCAATAGGGGTAAGGTTTTCTCCAGTTTGGCCACCAATAGTACCTCTAATTCCAGAAATAGATTTGATTAATGTCACTTGTTTATTGCAGTTTGTTGCAAACACAGTGATAAAAACACCATCCTTGCATGTGAAAATAAAGAGATATTTTATCTAAAAGAAGAAACTACATCATGAACAAGATTTTCTTCTTTGTTACAGTCACTCTTGCCCTCTTTATCAAAATCACGGCCACAATAGCCACAAGGAGCACCTGGCTCTTTTTGCAAATAAGGATTTTGTGAAGCACACGTGCCTTTAAACTTACCATCCTTTTTTAGTAGTATTCTTACTGACATTAGAGCAAAAAATATAGCTATAAATCCGATAACAATTAGTGTAGTCATAATTTGAATATCTTTGTGCAAATATAACACAATTGGTTATTGAATCATTCAATTTTTCTTCCATTATTATGAGTATTAAACGTGTGCCCAAGGACCCTCAAAGACAACAAAAGCTACAGTCTTTTGATACATTACTCACTATTATGGATGAGCTAAGAGCCTTTTGCCCTTGGGACAAAAAGCAAACAATGGATTCACTCCGATACCTTACCCTCGAAGAAGTTTATGAGCTCTCGGATGCTATTTTAGAAAATGATGCAGAAGAGATAAAAAAAGAATTAGGAGATGTTTTCTTACACTTAGTCTTTTATTCAAAAATTGCTTCTGAGCAAGATAAATTTAATATTGCGGATGTACTAGACTCTATTGTAGAGAAACTGATTCATCGACATCCTCATATTTATTCAGATGTTATCGTTAAAGACGAACATGAGGTGAGTGTGAATTGGGAAAAATTAAAATTAAAAGAAGGGAAGAACCGAACCGTGTTGGGAGGTGTGCCTAACTCTTTGCCAGCCATGGTAAAAGCTATGCGCATTCAAGAAAAAGCAAAAGGTGTTGGGTTCGATTGGGAAGTAAAAGAGCAGGTATGGCAAAAAGTTGAAGAGGAATTAAATGAGTTTAAGGCCGAATTTGATATTGAAAATAATAAGCCATTAGATACTAGTGCTGCAGAAAGTGAGTTTGGAGACCTCCTTTTCTCATTAATTAATTATGCACGCTTTGTAGGCATCAATCCTGAAGATGCGCTTGAAAAAACGAATAAAAAATTTATTAAGAGGTTTTCTTATTTAGAAAGCGAAGCTAAGAAAGAAGGCTTAGATTTATCAGAAATGTCACTTTCAGCAATGGATAAATATTGGGAAGAGGCTAAGACAAAAAAATAAGGGCTTGAAGTATGAAGTAAGCCCTTATTTTTTTGTCTTAGCTTATACGTTTAACCCATAGTTGTATTAGAAGAAGCATTTTGATGAATAAATTGACCAATACGATGTTTTGATTGAGATTTGTGGTCACAAAAATCGCACCCATAATACTTAACTAGTTCTCCATCTTCATCCGAAGTTGGTTTTTTAAGCACATCTTCTTTCATTACCTTATACGTTTGATACCCGCATTCTGGGCATTCTACAGCGTGCAAATGGCCAAAATATTTTTCAATTTTCGTAAAGCCTGTTTCTTCATCCAACCATACATCATAATCGATACTGAACACGCCTTCTTCAGCTTGCATACCTTCATCTAAATACACATCTTCTTCCTCTTCGCTCATAAGCTTCATCTCTTTCCCTGTTTTTGGAGAAATTCTAGGTCTAAACCGAAGGGCTTTAAGTCTTTTTTCTAAACTAAACGGGTAATAAAATTTAAGCATATTGTTTGCCACAACTCCAATAATAAAAGCCACAACAAAAGTTACAAAAGCCCTAATTATAAACCAATAAAAGCCGATTTCCGTAATATATGAATTTGCTAACAAACTAGCTCCAATTATAAAAAGGACAACACCAGTCCATAATATCGAAATTTCATTTTCACTAATGTAGTCATATCGCATTTTAAAATCTTTGGTTGTAAGAGTTTTAAAGAAATGTAATGCAATTCTTAAAAAAGCAAAAACTATGAAAAAAATGGCTGCATATTTACCCCACGTATTCCAAGTGCTGATAAATTGTAAAGGTGCTTCTTCCATTGTATAAGTAGGTTTTCGGTTGTTAGGGTTGGTTTAGTTGCCAACTACATAGTTACACAAAAATGTAACAAATTACAATATAAATATTTTTATTTGTAATAAATTAATGATTGCTCTTTATTGTGCTTCTGTAAAAATTAGGATTAATCGGGTTCAGGTTAATACCTATTAACTCATTATCTATTAGCTTTGCTTTTGCTATGATTGAAAAATTAGAAGAAATAAACGATCGTTTTGAAGAAGTTGGTCAACTAATGGTACAGCCCGATGTAATGTCGAACATGGCCAATTTTACCAAGCTTAGCAAAGAATATAAAGATCTCGAAAAAATTGCAGTAGTATATAAAGAATACGCCAATCTGCTTTCTAATCTTGCCTCTGCCAAAGAAGTGCTCCAAACCGAGAAAGATCCTGAATTTAGGGAAATGGCGAAGATGGAAATTGATGAAATCGAGCCAAAAATTGAACTAATTGAAGAAGAAGTAAAGCAATTACTTATCCCTAAAGACCCAACAGATAGCAAAAATGCCATACTAGAAATAAGAGCTGGGGCTGGAGGTGACGAAGCTTCTATTTTTGCGGGCGATTTATTAAGGATGTATCAAAAATTTGGTGAAAAACAAGGATGGTCATTATCAATGACAGATTTTGTGGATGGCACAGCTGGTGGCTTTAATAAAGTAGTAATGAATGTTGCCGGTGATAATGTATATGGCACCCTAAAATACGAGAGCGGGGTACATCGTGTACAACGTGTGCCTGCTACCGAAACCCAAGGCAGAGTACATACCTCTGCGGCTTCTGTGGTGGTTTTGCCCGAAATGGATGATGTTGAAATAGACCTCGATATGAGCGAAGTTCGAAGAGATGAATTTTGTTCATCAGGCCCTGGAGGCCAATCGGTAAATACTACCTATTCAGCGATTCGATTAACACACATGCCATCGGGTGTAGTGGTACAATGCCAAGATCAGAAATCGAAGCTTAAAAATTACGATAAAGCACTAAAAGAACTAAAATCTCGTTTATATGCCATTGAGCTAGAAAGGCATAATGCCGAAGTAGGCGCAGAGCGTAAGTCCATGATTGGCAGTGGCGATAGGTCCGATAAAATTAGAACCTATAATTATGCACAGGGTAGAGTTACCGATCATAGAATTGGTAAATCGGTGCATAATTTACCACAGGTAATGGCAGGCGACATTATTGATTTTATTGATGAGCTACGAATTGCAGAAAATGCAGAAAAAATGAAAGAAGGAGCTATTTAGTGATTAAATAAAACGCCTCAACAAAAATGTTATTGCAAGGAACAGCAACGCAATCTCCGTTTTTTAATGAATATCCAATTACATCTTCTACGGTTTAGTAAACTGTTACTTATTATGTTGGCTTTGGCTTCTTGCAAACCCAATAGCACTGAATTTGAACTTGCCCCAGTACAATTACGCTTTTCAGCGGATACCGTTTATTTTGATACACTCCTTTCTACAGTAACCAGTATTACTAAAAGACTTCGGGTTTATAATGATGCTGCCAAAGCAGTAACTATTGCCAATATCGACATTAGCAACTCATCAGATGCTTTTAGTATAATAGTAAATGGCATCGAAGGAAATAGCTTTGAAAACACAGACTTATTTGCGGGAGATAGTTTACTCATTTTGCTCAAAGCCAATTTGCAAGAACAAAATCAAGCGTTGCCTTTTGTAGTAGAAGAGTTTCTCTCGTTTTCAACCAATGGTACGGAGCAACAAGTGCCTGTAATTGCGTGGGGGCAAGATGCCCATTTTTTAAGAGACTCCATACTGATTTGTAATACCGTTTGGAGTGCAGGAAAACCCTATGTTATTTACGATAATATATTGGTTGATTCCTTATGCAACCTACAATTAGAACCCGGAACAAGGGTATTTTCTCATATTGGTTCTACCCTATATATAAAAGGAACGATTATAGCTAAAGGCACTGCTCAGCAGCCCATTTTATTTACCAATGATCGGTTTGATAATGGGTTTGATAACGCCCCTGGCCAATGGGGAGGCATTGTGTTTTTAAAAGGAAGTAAATCTAACGTATTGGATTTTACACATATCCGCAATGCACAAAACGGTATTTGGTTAGGCACACCCGATGAGGATGCCATCCCCGATTTAATAATGAATAACTCCATCATCGAAAACACTTCAGGCTCAGGAATTCTTTCCTTTAGCTCCGACCTTTCACTTACCAACTGCCTCATAAATAATTGTGTAGAGTTTAACATTGCAGGATTAGCAGGTGGAAATTACGATTTTAAACATAACACCTTTGCCAATTTTGGGCTTGGTTTTTTTAGGAACAACCCCATTATGGTATTCACTAATAATTTACAATTATCAGATGGCTCTACCATTTTTGATGACTTAAATGTAACGGTTGAAAATAGCATTGTGTGGGGAAGCCAATCAGAAGAATTGCAGTTCTCAAATGCCGATGGAACGCTTTTTAATGTACGCCTAAAAAACAATATACTACGAACAGAGTTAACAGAATGGGAAACAGAGAATATAATTAACCAAGACCCTCTATTTGTAGCACCATCGGCTTTTGATTATAACATTGATACCCTTTCGCCTGCCATTAATGTGGGAGTTAGCTTGGGTATTTTAATAGACCTTGATAGTTTAGTACGAGATAATAACCCTGATATTGGTGCCTACGAATGGAAACAAAACTAATTTCATTTCAAAAAGAAATAAGCCTTCCATCCTATACAAAAGGCTTTCATTTAATTACAGATGAAGTAATGAAGCATATCCGTATTCAGCCTATTTCTGTGGGCACATTCACTTTATTTATTAAACACACTTCCGCCAGTTTAAGTATTAACGAAAACTCCGACCCCTCTGTTCGAGTAGATTTCGAGCAATTCTTTCAACATTTAGTGCCAGAAATGCAGCCTTATTATACCCATACCAGCGAAGGGCCAGATGACATGCCAGCCCA
>CAZGDC010000074.1:6718-10868 GCA_964524405.1 uncultured Roseivirgaceae bacterium | reverse complement strand
GTTGAAAATAAAGGTCTTATGTCTTTAGTCTTTTCGTCTTATATCCGTTGGGTTACTATAACCCATCGTGCCAAACAAACAATAAATTTAGCTGAGCTAATAGGTTTACTCCTTAACCTGAACTATTCATTAAACATTCAGGTTAAATCTAAATTTTAAATATTTAATATTTTCGCCAGCTTCATTAAATTTTTTCTCAAACCGAGTTTGAATGCCATAATGCTCTGCATTTAAGGGTGAACTGTACAAATTCATGGTGTGCTCTAAATCGATAACATCTTCTCTTTGCGCTAATACCTCCAGTGTATAGTTAAACAAACCCGTGTTATCCGTTTTAAACTTAAACCAACCATCTGGTGTAAGTATGCTTTTGTAAAGGTCTAAATAGCGAGGGTGTGTCAGTCGTCTTTTTTCATCTCGATCTTTGGGTCTTGGATCGGGAAAGGTGAGCCAAATTTCCGACACTTCATCTGGAGTAAATAATTTTTCGAGCTCTAAAATATGGCTGCGCAAAAAGGCGACATTGTTAAGGTTTTCTTCTATGGCCTGGCTGCTACCTACCCAAATTCGTTCGCCTTTTAGATCGACACCAATAAAGTTTTTTTCTTTTATTTTACGTGCCAACCCTATGGTGTACTCTCCTTTTCCACAGGCAAGTTCTACTACCAAAGGATTGGTGTTTTTGAACTGTAAATCATTCCAATTTCCTTTTATTTTATCAAATAAAGGTTTGCCTATTTCTAAGGTGTTATCCCGATTTTTTAAATCGGTAAATCGCTGGAGTTTACTTCGCATGCTTTTTAAAATTATAATTCCTCAATTTCAGCCACTACAAAAGTAGAACCTCCTATAAAAATTAAATCATCCTCCCCTGCATTTTTATTGGCATCAATTATGGCTTGCTGTACCGAATCAAACGAATCGCCTTTTAATTGGTGGGTAGCAGCTTGTTTTTTTAATACATGTGCAGATAGGGCTCTAGGAATGTTGGCTGCACAAAAGTAATAGCGCGCATTTGTGGGTAATAAACGTAATGTATCGTCCATAGATTTATCCTCTACCATGCCCCAAACGATATGTAATTTTTGATATGAATAACGCTCTATCTGCGCTATAATTAGCTTTATACCATCTATGTTATGCCCTGTATCACAAATAGTTATGGGCTTATTATTTAATTGCTGCCATCGACCTTTTAATCTGGTATTATGCACTACCTGCTCTAAGCCTAGTTTTCTATTTTCATCGGTAATTATAAAATCAGTCAGTTGGTCTAGGGTTGCTAAAACACCCACCATATTAGGTATTTGATAATTCCCTTTTAAGTCTGGCCGTACTCCTTCTATGGCGAGTGCTCCATTTTTAATTATGTTGTACCGTGTATCGGTTACCTGTTCCATGTGGTACTGTTCGGTAGCAAAGTAAATAGGTGCCTCTTCGCTACTTGCTTTATGCATAAAAATAGCCTCTATTTCGGTCTGTTTTTGACTAATAACTACTGGCACTTTATGTTTTATAATTCCTGCTTTTTCCCCCGCAATTTTCTCTAGGGTATCGCCTAAAAGTGCTTGATGATCCATACCAATATTGGTTATTAAGGATACTTCAGGAGTGATAATATTGGTTGAATCGAGCCTACCTCCTAACCCTACTTCAATAATGGCAATATCCACCTTATTATGAGCAAAGTGCGCAAAAGCCATAGCCACTGTTATTTCAAAAAAAGAGGGTTCTATTTGCTCAATCAAGGGTTTAACTTCTTCCACAAAATTAACTACCTCTTGTTCGGCTATTTCTTTGCCGTTTATGCGAATACGCTCGGTAAACGATTTTAAATGTGGTGATGTATATAAACCAACGGAATAGCCTGCTTCTTGCAGAATAGAAGCCAACATATGTGAGGAGCTGCCTTTGCCATTGGTGCCGGCCACATGTATGGACTTGAACTCATGTTGAGGATTGCCAAGTTTATCCATTAGCTCCACAATATTGCCTAAATCAGCTTTGTAGGCAGCAGGCCCAACTCGCTGGTACATTGGGAGGCTGGTATAAAGGTAATCTAAGGTTTGTTGGTAGGTCATTGAGAGATTAAATTAAGAAGGCTCAAAATTCGGATTAAATTCCTAGCCTTGAGCCTTCTTAATTAATAAAATGCGGAAATTTCTAACTTTCCCCTTCTCTCAACAACCTTCTAATGATTTTACCTACATTCGATTTAGGTAATTCATCAATAAACTCGATGTGTTTAGGGCGTTTATAATTGGTAAGGTCAACTTTACAGCACGCTATAATTTCTTCTTCAGTTAACGAATCATCTTTTTTAACCACAAATACTTTTACCGCTTCGGTTGTTTTTTCATCTGCAATACCAATAGCGGCTACTTCTAATACTTTGGGATGCGCTACTATCACTTCTTCAATTTCGTTGGGATATACATTAAACCCAGACACAATTATCATATCCTTTTTACGATCAACAATTTTAAAGAACCCATCGGCATCCATTACGCCAATATCTCCTGTTTTAAACCAACCATTTATAAAGGTGTCTTTAGTGGCTTCGGGTAATTGCCAGTAGCCTTCCATTACTTGTGGTCCTTTGGCACAAATTTCGCCTATTTCTCCTTGTGGCAATTGATTGCCCTCTTCATCCATAATGCACACTTCAGTGCTAGATACAGGCAGGCCAACGCTGCCCATTCGTTCGGTTCCATCTAAAGGGTTGCACGTTAATAAAGGTGAGGTTTCGCTTAATCCATACCCTTCTGCCAGCGCGTGGCCTGTTACTTCTTGCCAATGTTTTGCTACGGCTCCTTGCACGGCCATGCCTCCACCAATGGAGTGTTTTAATTTTGAAAAGTCAACGTTGGCAAAGTCTGGTTGATTAAGCAACCCATTAAAAAGCGTATTAACTGCTGTAAAAATAGTCATTTTTACCTTTTTTAGTTCTTTAATAAAGGCAGGCATATCTCTAGGATTGGTAATAAGCAAGTTTTTAGCCCCTAACGAGAACATTAAAAAACCGTTTACGGTAAGCGCAAAAATATGGTAGAGAGGCAATGCGGTAACTACCAGTTCTTTCCCTTTTTCGGTGTTTAAAAACCACTGATTACATTGCATAATATTAGCCACTACATTTCGGTGCGAGAGCGTAGCCCCTTTTGCTACCCCTGTAGTACCTCCTGTATATTGCAAAAAGGCATTATCCTTTAACGTAATTTCAGGTTTAGTAAATGATTGATTTGCACCGATAGAAAGGGCTTTGTTAAATGCAATAGCACCTGGCAAATTATAACTAGGCACCATTTTTTTAACATACTTAACTACAAAATTTACTAATCCTTTTTTTAATCCACTCAGTTGATCTCCTAATTGAGTAACGATTACAGTTTTAATAGCAGTATCACTAATTATTTTTTCAAGGTTAGAAGCAAAATTGGCTACAATTACTATTGCCACAGCACCAGAATCTTTAAACTGGTGTTTCATTTCGCGTGGAGTGTATAGAGGATTGGTATTAACTACCACCAAGCCTGCTCTTAACGCACCAAATAATGCAATTGGGTATTGTAATAAATTAGGCATTTGCAAGGCGATACGATCTCCTTTTTTAAGGCCAACCTCGTGTTGTAAATAGCTTGCAAAATGTTGAGACAATTCGTCAATTTCACCATACGTTAATTCTTTACCCATATTTTCAAAAGCGGGTAGGTCTCTGTAATCATCCATTGATTGCTCGAGAATATCAATAATGGATGTATATTTTGATAAATTTATTTCTTGATCTATTCCTTTTGGATATGACTTGTACCAAGGGTGACTATTGCTCATACTGCTTATGTTAAAAAGTTGTAAAGCCCTAAAATAGTAAAATAACAAGAATAAAAAAAGCCCCCGAAGGGGCTTTATATTTTAGGGGAAACTCTATTACCTTAATCTAAATTTTTCTAGTTATTGTTTCATCAAGTTTAATGATAACGACACAAATACATTTCTACCAGGGGCATTAATGGCATTAGGTGTGCCTCTTACCGACCTTGTTAAATGTTCGTAATAAGTAACATCAAATAAATTATTAACCCCTGCAATAAGATTTAAAGAAGGCAGTAATTGATAATGTACTTTTACATCAATTAAGGTAAATGAAGGC
>CAZGDC010000074.1:0-6618 GCA_964524405.1 uncultured Roseivirgaceae bacterium | reverse complement strand
GAAGGCAGTAATTGATAATGTACTTTTACATCAATTAAGGTAAATGAAGGCGTTACGGTTTCACCAAATTCGGTAGCAATTCGATCTTGCTGGCTTACATAACGCACTGATGCTTCTGGTTTTAATTTTCCTTTAAAGTAAATGCCCATAAGCGAGTAGCGTACGTCTAGCGGAGCAATTTCGGGCAACGCACTATTTAGTACTTTATTTTGCCCGTACGTATAAGCCAAGCTAAAATTATGCTGCAAATTAGCAAATAAAAGCTGTTTCCACGAGAATTAAAACCCTGCCATATAGGCAATAAAAAGAGAAAAGGTCTTAATTAAAAATAAGCGTGAATATTGGATGCCACTGTTGCTAGTATGGGCTTTTTATTTATGTAGTTTCTACTTCCAAATCTCTAAATTCTAATATATCCCCAGGCTGGCAAGCAAGTACTTTGCAAATAGCATTTAATGTAGTAAAACGCATGGCCTTGGCCTTCCCTTTTTTTAGTATAGATAAGTTTGCCATGGTAATTTCTACCCTTTCAGAAAGTTCTGTTAGGCTCATTTTACGTTTGGCAAGCATAACATCTAAGTTTATAATAATGGCCATTAGATGGTGAGGTTTTTGTAGTTCTGTAGTTTTACGCCTCTTTCGAATATATAGGCTATGGAAAGAGAAATTGAAGCTATCAATAGGTATATTGATAATAGATAATCCATAAAAAGATTATTTAAAGGATTAAAATAAGTGTAACTAATTTCCACATAGCTTTTCATAAAAACATCTTTGATCATCCATATTGAAAAGAAAATATATGCAACTAGTTTCAAATAGGAGACATTTTCTAAAGTAAATACTTGGTTCTTTTTTACATTTTTTAACAATTTTTTAATGTATTTTAACGCATATATAAAGAGAAATGCATTTAGGTAAAATGTGGTAGTTCGAATAATAGCAAACGTAAGATTAAGATCCCATACATTAAAACCTCCAATTATTCTAACAACTTCAAATGGGGTTGGCACACCATTAATATTTACTTCCGTGATAGATAAAATATTTCTTTTAAGAGGCATTGAAAAGGTAAAATGAGGCTTTTCAATGATATCAAAAAAGTAAAATAGCTGATCGCCAATTTGAGCTATTAAGCCAAATATCAATAACCAAAAGAGCCCATTCACAATCCAATAAATAATTTTAATGCTAAACGGAATTTTCATTTTTTTGAGATTTTGTTTAACCCAAAAATAATAGAAAAATTCGTAATAACAATATAAATTTATCGTTTTGCAATAAAATATTATTGTTTATCATTTTATACATTATAAAAATTACAATAAGCGATATAAAGGAGATATCAAATTAATTATTTTATTTTTATAGCTAAAAAATAATGTAATTATGAAATCATTCACCCCACTAATTTGGCGTATCCTAAAAATTATTCTCGCTGTATTTATGCTATTTTCGGGGGCACAACATTTTTATAATGCCGAATTTTATTAGCAGGGCGAGAGCCCATTTGGTTTAATACCCCTAGGTCGGTATTAAGTTCCACTTAATACTCCGATGGCTCTGCCTCGGAGTAGTTTATTTAGTTTTTTCCCTTCTTTTTTACCCTTTAAAATGTTCATCATTTATGCCTCTAGTGTGGTAGAAGCAGGTTTAGGTCTTTTACTTTTTAGCAAAAAGTATGCAGGGCTTGCCGTCTTCAGGTTGCTTATTATGATGATTGCTTTTCTCCCTATCCATATACTGGATGTATTTTCAGATACTCCTGCCATTGGTTCTCATGAAGCGGCTTTAGGACGTTTTTTTCTTAACCTAAATTAGTAAAACCTCAGTATTAGCCAAATCGACTAAAACTGGGGTTTTTAATGTAGCGTTATCAACACAATAGGGATGTTAGGATAAGAAAATAACACTTTGGTAATTATAAGAGAAGCCTATTTATGTAGAAAGTTTGAGATGAGTCCTAAGTATTTGATTATAAAAAGTAAAATTCAGGAACATGTCTTTTCTCCCAAAATCAAAAATAAATCTCATAATGGGACATTTATTCAACAATAAGTATGTAATAGTGCGCCTAAAGGCATATTTATTTAGTGGCACACTTATGGAAGTAGTAGCTAGTGTTAAGTTAAGTATACTATATAATACAAAGACATTTTATTGTTAAGGTGCTTATGCAGTTAGCAATATTAGTTGGCTAACGGGGGAAGGTAAACTTCCCCCGTTTTTATTTATAGCAATTCTATTAAAAGCAATTTTACAGTTAAGCCGGCACTATTACCTCTTGCTCTGTTTGAAAAAACATGGCCGTATCGTTCATTTGTTTGGCTACCTCATTCATTTCGCCAGCAATGTTGCTTAATAATTCAGCTGAGCTTGCATTTACTTGAGTAATGTGATTCATGCTCTGTACGCTCGCATTAATTTGTTCTGCCCCATTACGCTGCTCATTACTAGCCGATGTAATTTCTTTTACGAGGTTAGTCGTTTTATTTATGCCAGGCAAAACCCTCTCCATGTTTTTACCCGATTTTTTAGAATTAATAAAACATTGCTCTGTTAAGCTATTTATATTATTTGAAAGTTCACTTGAACGCTCTGCTAGTATTCTAATTTCTTTAGCAACTACAGCAAACCCCTTACCATGCTCCCCAGCCCTTGATGACTCAACCGCAGCATTTAATGCCAGCATATTTGTTTGATCCGCAATTTCTCGAATCGCTTTCATGTTCTCCGTTATCTCTTCCATTAGTTTAATGGTAAGGTTGGTAGAAGTTGCGCCTTCATCAATCTCAGAACTAGCTTCTGCAACAATTTTATTGGCATTATTAGCGTTTTCTGCATTAAGCTGCATGCTCGCTGTCATCTCTTCAATGCTTGCTGCAATTTCTTCAATACTCGCTGCTTGGTTAGTAACACCTTCAGAAACCTCTCTCGCTTTTAAGGATATTCTCTCGCTGTTGAGCGTAACCGCTTGCGAGGCCTTTTTTAAATTAGAAACGATATCGTTTAAATTGACACCCATTAATTGCATGGCTTTACATATACCTCCAATCTCATCATTTCTACTTAATGATTTTTCGCTAAGCAAAATGCTCAATTGCCCTTTAGCCATAGCATCAAGGTTGGCAGTTAAACCTGCCAAAGGTTTTTGCACATTACGGTACATGTAAAAATAAGTAAAAAACAAGGCAGCCGATCCTGTAGGAAAAACCCAGGTTAAATGAATAAGACCGAGCTTACCTATTACAAAACATTGAATACCAATAAGGCATTGTGCTGCCAGTATTACCGCACCAACATTGGCAATAAAAGATCCTCTAAAAATACGTCTTATTCCAATAAGTAATAGTGGATATATTAAAAACATCACTATTCCAGTAAAAATCCAACTTTCTGTCATAATTATAAATTTGTATGATTAAATGTGGCTGAATTAAAGTCACAAATGCAACTTCAAAATAATTAAAATATTAATACTTTCCAAACTATCGTAAAACACATTCATTGCGCATTTTGTGATTACAAATAAAATATTTGTGCAAATTTACACCTATAATTTGTTTATTAATAGTTTATATACCATATTTGAAGTGTTATTATAATTTATAACTGTGAAATAATACACTATGGGAACATACGAAAAGAAAAAAATCGACACTGAGTTTAAAAAATTTACTTCTCAGAACTTTGAAAGACCTGCAAAATGTAAAAACATTGGGCAATTACAGTATTATGTACAAGAGCTCACTAGAAAAATAAAAGAGCTTAGAGCTCGATTTAATTATGTGCCAGAAAAGGCTTTTCTGCTTTTAACAGAATACAACCAAATGGTGAATAAGCTTATTTTTAAAAACTACCAAGAGGTTTATAGCTAATGCAGTCCGAAATGCGGTATATCCCCTCCCCCATTGAGTTTAATTACGATACTATTTATAGTGCGCTTGCCAACCAATCTGGAAGGATGCAGTACTATAAAGAAGAAGCTGAGAATGGTTTTACACGCGTTCGAGTAGGTCGTAATGAATTTATTTCGGCCTATAATAGTTTAGCTATTATTGCTATGAAACCTATTCAAGCACCTGGGCCTGTTTTTCAATTAAAGTTTTATGCAATAAAAAACAGGAAGCTCAACGAACTTCCTGTTTAGGTACTCTTGTATTTCTAATTTAATCTAACATTTTGGAACTAAACTTAATTAATAAACCCCTCCGATTCGTTCCAGTTTTTTTACATCTATTATCGTAAGTGTTCTTCCTTTCGATTCAACTAATTTTTCCTCTTTAAAATCACTAAGAATTCTTATTAGCGTTTCTGTCGCGGTTCCTACTATATTAGCCAAGCTCTCTCTAGTTAAACTAATATCAACTGGTTTGGTATCATTATTTCTTTCATTCTTATATACATCTCTTAACATTACCAAAGCAGCAGCGGTTCTTTCTCGCACGGGCTTTTGAGCTATGTCTGTAATAATAGCAGTTAACCCTATTACTTCATTAGATAGCTCAGTAATGATTTTTGTATGCAAAGACCTATCATTATCAAAGGCAGCCATAAAATCGGATTTAGGAATGTGGCATGCCACTACATCTTCTAGTGCTTCAACCGATACATGAAATAAGGAGTTGCCCAACATAGCCCTATACCCAACCAAATCGCCTTCTTTAAGAATGGCCGTTATTTGTTCTTTACCTTGCTGGCCAAGTTTAAAAACTTTTACTTTCCCTTTTTTTATGCAGTAAACACCCATAGGCCTACTACCTTCGTGCAATAAAAGTTGCCCTTTTTTGTAAATACTGCAGGTTTTATTATTATTTAATGTGTCTAGGTTAATTGAATTAGTGTCCGCAAATATACCTTTATGTTTAATATTGCAATCATTACAATGTACACTTTTCACACCCATATCATTTCATTTACTTCAAATATAATAATTTGAAGCAAATGATGATTGAAAAATGCTGTATTATATTGAGTATAGTATAATTAATTACTAAACCTCATTCACTATTTTAAACCCCTTTTTGTTTTTACTACGCATACCACAGGCAGGTTAAAATTATACACCTTAGTTAGGTTATGCTCTCAAATTTCGCCTTTTATGCCATTTTAAAACAACAACCCCCTTTATCTTTTGATTTTACGTAAATAATAACATCACAAAATAAATAGGTTTTAAAATGGGCAACAATGACCTATGTCAGTTTTATAAAAAACTTATAACAGCATAAAAGCACATGATACCTAATAATAATTTGTTTTATAATTGATGATTGTCATTTTTTAAATCTATATTAATGCCAAATTTTGACCTAAAGAAAAAATAATTATGACATACGAAACACTTGAACAAATCCATGCCTTTATAAGCCAACCTTGGCCTTGGTGGATGGGAGGAATAACCATAGGAACTACATTGTTTCTGCTATTATATTTTGGTAAAGACTTTGGACTATCCGCTAATTTAAGAACAATGTGTGCAGCAGATGGCGCTGGTGATTATGCAGACTTTTTTGATTTTAATTGGGAAAAACAAGGGTGGAATTTGATGGTAGCCTTAGGTGCGATGTTTGGTGGCTATATTGCCGCAAACTACTTTGGAGGTGATGGCATGGCTCATGTTTCTCAAGCCACTGTAGATACACTCAATACTATGGCAGGTAAAGATTTACTCACCATCTCTACCGTTCCTTTAATACCAGGTAAAGCTATTATTCATCAAGATGTACCAGATTTTTGGAACCTTTATTCTTGGAGCTCATTATTTAGCCTTAGGGGTTTAATTATTATTGTGGGAGGGGGCTTTTTAATTGGATTTGGAGCTCGCTATGCTGGTGGTTGCACTTCGGGCCATGCCATTTCTGGTTTGGCTGATTTACAAATACCCTCGTTGGTGGCTGTAATTGGTTTTTTTACAGGCGGATTAATTATGACTTGGTTAATACTGCCTTACATTTTACAAATTGGCTTTTAGCATTTAAACTATAAAAAAATGAAGTTATTTAAATATATGGTTGTTGGTTTTATGTTCGGGTTTGGCATGTGGAAATTAGAAGCAATTTCAACCTTCAGAATTATCGAAATGTTCCACTTTCAATCATTTCACATGTATGGCATTATTATTACGGGAGTAATTATTGGCTTTATTATTACGCAAATGTTTAAAAAAGGTAAGATAAAAACCATTAAAGGAATTACACACCAATTTAATGATAAAAGTAAAGAGTGGTGGCGCTATATTCTAGGTGGTACTATTTTTGGCATGGGCTGGGCACTCACAGGTGTTTGCTCT
This sequence comes from uncultured Roseivirgaceae bacterium, assembly GCA_964524405.1. Classification (GTDB taxonomy): domain Bacteria; phylum Bacteroidota; class Bacteroidia; order Cytophagales; family Cyclobacteriaceae; genus JAKISE01. The sequence goes on along the minus strand of CAZGDC010000074.1, from coordinate 326 downwards.
GGTATGATGTTCGTTTTAATGGGATCTGGCTATACCGTATTTGCCATTTTTATTGCCTCAGCTATGCTTGGCACTTTTGCCTATGGGTATTTTAGAAAATCACTGCCGCATTAAATTATAAAAAAGAACCAAGTTTAATATATTAACCCAACGGATATAAGACGAAAAGACTAAAGACATAAGACCTTTATTTTCAACAAGTTAAAAATATATTAATCACGGTGAATTACCATCACGTTAATAGTGTAACCAGTTACACCATTTTAATTATTGCGCCCCCACTAAATTCAAATAAATACAGTTCCCCCTAAATTGATTTTGGATAA
>CAZGDC010000073.1:0-10990 GCA_964524405.1 uncultured Roseivirgaceae bacterium | reverse complement strand
ATTACAAATAGCATTTTTATTAAACTGGTATTATGCAACCAAAGAAAAACTTATTTTCGATAAATACCTGTTTCCTGAAATAAGTACTAAAGGTAGCCAATATGTGCAAATTGCAGGTAGTGGCCCCGATACCGATTGGGCAAGCATAATGCAGGCATTTTTTGTGGCTATAAATTCGGCAAAAAAACGAGTATGGATAACCTCTCCGTACTTTATACCCAACGAACCTGTGCTTACCGCTATAAAAACGGCTGCATTAAGTGGAATAGATGTGCAAATTGTTTTTCCTTATACACCCGATTCTAAAATAGTACATTATGCCTCTATGAGTTATATGAAAGAAGTGCTAGAGGCAGGAGTTAAGGTGCATCTTTATACCAAAGGGTTTATTCACGCAAAAACGTTATTGGTAGATGATGTATTCTCATCCGTAGGAACTGCCAACATGGATTACCGGAGCTTTGATCAGAATTATGAAATTAATGCAATGGTATATAGCGAAAGCTTTGCTACTGAATTAGAAAAGCAGTTCTTAGAAGATGTGAGCCAATGCGTGCCACTTCAACTGAACAAATGGGAGCAACGCCCCATTAGAAAAAGACTGTTGCAATCAATTGCACGATTATTAGCTCCTTTATTGTAATTTTGCAAAAAATAAACAGATAAAAACAACTCTATAATATGATTATTATGAAAATATCAAAATCGCTAATGCTTGGTTTAGTTAGTGCTACATTATTTGTTGCGTGCAGTACTGGTACTAGTTCTAAAGAAGAAAATGCAGAAGAAGTAACCGTGGCAAAAGAAACCTGTACATATTCTTATATTGCAGATTCTACTACCTTAAAATGGACTGCTTATAAATTTACCAAGAGGGCAGGTGTTAGTGGCACATTTGATCATATTACTGTAAATAATACTAAAAGTGCTGAAAATCCTATGGATGCATTAGTTGGTGCTAATTTTAGCATTCAAACGGCCTCTGTAAATTCAGGTAACCAAGAACGAGACCCTAAATTAGTGGCACATTTTTTTACTCAATTAGTTAATACCGAAATGATAACAGGTAAAATTGTTTCGGTAAATAATGGAGAAGCGGTTGTAAGCATTATAATGAATGATGCCTCTGTTGATGTAGTAGGTAAAGTTGCCGTTACAGGCAATAAAGTAACCTTAACCACTTCTTTAACGATGGAAGATTTTGGAGGATTAGCTGCCGTAGCCTCACTTAATGAAGCCTGCTCTGCTTTACATACCGATAAGGACGGAGAAAGCAAACTTTGGCCCGATGTGGATGTGGTGATTACAACGGTATTAAAGAAAGAATGTAAATAAATTTCATTAAATTTTTATTGCCCTCATTACGAGGCACAATACAACTTGCTTTAATAGGCAGATTGTATCCGTGTATCGTGTATCGTAATGAGGCATTGTTTTACTAGTCATGTCTAATAATTCTGCCACTTCCATCGAAAAATGCTACCACTGTGGCGAGTTTTGCGAAGATGATTTAGTCTTATTTGATAAAAAATCATTTTGTTGCAATGGCTGTAAAATGGTGTATGAAATACTCGATGAAAATGATCTTTGTAATTATTACGACCTTCAAAATGCACCTGGGACTAATCTAAAAAATAGAGATTACAAAGAAAAATTCGCTTATTTAGATACCACAGAAATTCAACACCAGCTGCTTAATTTCTCTTCTAAGAAACTTAATAAAATAGTTTTTGTGGTACCAAGTATCCATTGCAGTTCTTGTATATGGCTATTGGAGCATTTAGATAGGCTCAAAGAAGGCATTAAGTACTCACGCGTAAATTTTGTTCGCAAAGAAGTGGCTATTGATTACAACCCAGCGGTTATTTCTTTAAAAACCATTGTAGAATTACTTGCAACAGTAGGGTATGAGCCTGAAATAAATCTCCAAAATGCGACCAAGTCTAAATCGAAAAAAGAAAACCGAAAACTGTATTTACAAGTAGGAGTTGCAGGTTTTGCGTTTGGTAATATTATGTTACTCAGTTTTCCTGAGTACTTTGGTTTCGAAGGTTTAGACGATACAGTTAGGATTTTTATTACCTACTTAAATATTCTCATTTCATTGCCAGTTGTATTTTTCTCAGCAAGTGATTATTTTGTGTCAGCTTTTAAAGGGCTGCGCCAGCAATACATTAATATAGATGTACCCATCGCAATTGGTGTTGCTACGCTTTTTATTCGTAGTTTATACGAGATTCTAAGTCATTCAGGCTCAGGGTATTTAGATTCGTTAGCAGGTCTTGTTTTCTTTTTGTTGATAGGTAAATGGTTTCAGAGCAGAACGTACGAAAGCCTCTCTTTTGAGCGCGATTATAAATCATACTTTCCGTTAGCTGTTAATAGAGTTACAAAGGGAGCCAGCGAAATGGTGCAAATTACTAAGCTAAAAACCAATGATATTATTGAAGTTCGCAACCAAGAGATTATTCCAGGAGATGCGGAGTTAATAAGCGATACAGCCTCCATTGATTATAGTTTTGTAACTGGAGAAGCGGAGGCCATCGAAAAACAGCAAGGGGATTATATTTACGCAGGAGGTAGGCAAGTGGGAAGCACCATTCAATTGCAAATAAAAAAACCTGTATCGCAAAGCTATCTTACGCAATTATGGAATAATGAAGCATTTAAGGAGGAGAATCGCTATGACTCGTTAATTGATAAAATCAGTAAATATTTCACCTTTGTTGTACTATTTATTGCGGTTGCCGCAGCTGCCTATTGGTATTTTGTAGATGCTTCACATATCTTAAATGTATTTACAGCGGTGTTAATTGTGGCTTGTCCTTGTGCTCTATCACTAGCAACGCCATTTACGTTGGGCAATGTAATGACCATTTTGGGAGGGAACAAGCTGTATCTTAAACACATGAGTGTAATTGAACACCTTTGGAATATCAACACACTGGTATTTGATAAAACAGGCACACTTACAAAAACAGATCAGGCTCAGCTCACATTTATAGGAGAGCAGCTGAGTAGCAAAGATAAGAACCTCATAGCCTCTTTGGTCGTTCATTCCACACATCCATTAAGTAGAGCTATAAAAAAAACCATGGGTCAACAGGTGGTTTCTAAGCAAATTACTAATTTTAAAGAATTTGAAGGAAAAGGGATTGAAGCAATTATTGATGACTTGCCTATAAAATTAGGATCGGCCTCTTTTGTGGAGGTAAAAGGTAGTAATAACCAGCCTTTAGCAGCCCAAGTGCATATTAAAATTGGCGAAAACTATAAAGGTTATTTCAATATTAAACCAAGCTACCGTGTTGGTTTATCTCAATTAATTAAGGCACTTAAAAACAGATATAAGCTAATTGTGTTGTCAGGAGATAATAATTCTGAGAAAGAAAACCTAAACAAATTATTTCCTTCGAGTGCGCAATTTGTGTTCAACCGAAAACCGGAGGAAAAGTTAAGTTACATTAAAGAAAAACAGCGTGAGGGGCATAATGTGTTAATGCTGGGCGATGGATTAAATGATGCAGGGGCCTTAATGCAGGCGGATGTGGGTTTTGCAGTTACCGAAGATGTAAATGCCTTTACACCCGCTTGTGATGCCATTTTAGCAGGCAAAAACTTAGCGCAATTAGCTACTTATTTGCAATTTGCAAAACAGAGCAAAATAATTATTCTTATAAGTTTTGCTATTTCATTTTTATATAACTTAGTAGGGCTATTTTTGGCTGTTACTGCCCAAATTACGCCTTTGTATGCCGCTATTTTAATGCCTTTAAGTAGTATTTCTGTAGTAGCCTTTGCTACCTTTGCTGTACGGTTTTTAGCCTTTCGTAAAAAGTTGATATGACCATAATTATTGTATTAATCATTATAAGTATTTTGGTAGCTGGGGCTTTCTTGGCCGCTTTTCTTTGGGCTGTGCGTTCGGGTCAATACGATGATACCTATTCGCCTTCTGTTCGAATGCTGTTTGACGAGAAAAAAAATATAAAAAAATCTAAAGACTGATATATGTCAGTCTTTTTTAATGAAAAACCCCGCACCTTTGAAATGCCTAATAACATTCATAGTATAGCGGTTGTTATATCTTAGGGTCGGACGAACGAGTTTGGCCCTATTTTTTTTATCCTATCGTTACATAAAATCAATATCTACATTTAACGGAAGCTTCATTAAGTAGGTCAGTCCATCTTCTACCGATTTTTTTCCATTTAATATATTAAAAAGTGTTTCTGTTATGGGTGCTCTAAATTTATAATGTTCTGCAAATTTCTTTACAATTTTTACCGTGTTTACACCTTCTGCTACTTCATTCATCGATTGAATAATCTCGTTAATATGCTCACCTTTTGCCAACCTATTGCCTACGGTAAAGTTTCTACTAAATTTTGATGAGCTCGTAGCTACTAAATCGCCTACGCCCGCAAGGCCAATAAATGATTGTAAGTTACCACCTAGCGATTTTCCTAAATAAATCATTTCTACCAGCCCACGACTAATAAGTAATGCACGTGCATTTTCTCCATAACCAAGGCCATCTAGTGCGCCAGAGGCTAGTGCAATAATGTTTTTTAATACACCCGTTAGTTCAATGCCAACAAGGTCTTTATTGCCATATACTTGAAATAAATCACTTCGTAGTAAGCGTTGCCCTTCTTTTATAACCGAATCGAAGGAGCTTGCGATAACAGTTGCAGCGGGTTGTTTATTATAAATTTCTCTAGCTAAATTTGGCCCAGCTAAACAACCAATCCTAACCACTACACTTTCATCGCGAATTACTTCGCTCATTGTTTTTACATTTTCTCTACTAAATTCAACATTATTATTATCAATGCTCATACCATCGGGTAGCGTTACATCTAGCCCTTTGGTGCCATGTATTAATGTATGATAAGGGTGTAAAAATGGCGAAAATTCTCTCATCATCTGTCTAAACCCTGAGGAAGGAATTATAGGGAATAAAGTTTCACACTCACCTGCAATTTCTTCTTTGCTACTGCAAGCTTCAATATTGGGGTGGAGCTTATAATCCATATTTACGCCATTTCTGATATTATTTATTTTATCAGCACTGCGTGCATACAGTTTTACTTTGGTATTTTCTGCTAATAAGTTAGCTACCACTGTGCCAAAGCTTCCGGCACCAATTACGCCTACACATTTAGATGCCATATTCTTCGAAATTATAGCCTTTTAGGCGGTTATGATAATAATATAATAGACTTAAACTCTCGGTTTCAATGTCGCCTTGTTCATTTCTAACCAATGGTAAATTGGTATGAAAAACACCCAAATTACTTAATCCTTCTTCAATAATTTCCTCTGCTGGTTTATTTATAACCGGGCTTGTTAAAATACGACCCGCTTTCTCAAGCTCCAATATCACTTTTTTGTGTTTTTCTATCGCAATAGAAAATTCGCCAGCATCCAATAATAGTTCATCTTCTGGTAATCTTAAAAAATTGAATAAATCTAAGTCTGTAAATTTTTTACGTAGCAACTTAAAACCAACATGAGCAATTAAATGACTAGCCAAAACCTCGTTATTATTATGAAACTCTTCTACGATTCGTTTGCTCAATGTTTTTGTGTACTCATCATCTCTTTGTGGGTCATCAACAAATTTTCCATCTCGCATAAAATAGTCCTTAGTAGCGATATGTCTGTTGTTCTTTCCTATGCTACGCCCCTCGTTATCAACATAATTACCAAATAAATCCATTGGGGTTCCAATCGAAGCAGAGATGTCTGATTGTTTGGTGAAAAATTTAAAAAGAAATTTTGATATTTTGTAAGAAGTAGAATATTCATCGTTTTCGGCATAATATCTTTCTTGTCCTTTCTGTTTTAAAAAATGATCTATAAGCGAAGGGGCTTCTAATACAAAATTATAATTAAGAACTACGGGTACTATAAATATTTTGTGATTCTTGTTGTTTTTAAAATTGGCTAATTGCGCCTGAATTGCGGTGCCCAAAAGACCTCTTTTTAGCTCTGTTTCAATAGCGCCAGATCTTGATCGTGTGCCACCAGGAAAAAATAAACTATGGGCACCTTCTTGAATTGCGAGGTTGGAATAGCTTTTAAGTGTTTCTAAGTAAATAAGGTTTTTCTTTCGCCTATCTACTTTATAAGCACCAAGGCTATTCATAAAATAAGCAAATAACTTGATATTAAAAAGATTAAGACCTGCACCATAAATAAAGGGAGGCAAACCAAGGGCTTGAATTATCCAACCAATAAGTACCGAATCAAGGTTGCTAAAATGCGTAGGAACCATAATAATAGTTCCTTTTTTTGCTAAGTCTCTAAGGTGGTCAATATTGCCCCTAATTCTAATCTTATCTCTTAGGGTATGGCGAGCTCTAAAAAGGCCCGAAAACTTTCCTGAATGCGCTGCATTTAATAACCGTGCAAATCCAAAAGTTGATACTCTTCGCGCAAAACGGTGCGAAGAAGGCTTAAATGTACTCGCAATTTCTTTGGCATAACGATTGGTTATTGAGCGTAATAAACGATTGGATTTTTCCGAAGACAAAGATGTTTTACCCACACTACCAACCAACTGTTTTTTTACATCATTCCAAAACTCATAGTCATCGTCAGGGTCAACACTCCAAGGCATTTTTTGAATACGCAACTTTTCTCTATATCGCGTACGCTCAAGCTCCTCTATTAATTTTTGATCATCATTTTTAATGGCTTTAATTTTTTGAAAACTGTCGTGAGACACTTTATCGATAAAAGCATCCATACTTTGGCTTAGCTTTACAATCGGCCATTCACTATGCGAAAGGTGTATTGATGTATATTTTGTTTTGTTATTGTATTTATCTTGCATAATAATCCAACGATTAGTTTCAAAGATAGATTTTAAAAGCGAATCTGCTAAATTTCAATATTTAATAAAGCATCTTTATTTAATTGATGTTTTCCTAAGGCTAAATAATTTTGATTTGCAATATAGTGTAGTGTCGTTGCAATTTTGTTCAAATCAACCTTTAATAACAGTTGATGAGCGCTTTGCTTCGGTGGTGTTAAATAATAATATATTGGTTCCTTAATTTTCATAGTGTGCCCTCGTTCAGATACTATATTAGCTAAATTGTTTCGGTTAGTAATCGTATAAAAAGGAGGAAAAAAACCTTTAGACACCCGATAATCTATTATATTAATTAATGACTGTGGAAAAACATCACACTTATTTTTGGCTATCCAAATGGCCTTGGTTGTTTTAAATTGGTCTAGGCTAATTACCCAGTACTCTGTCATTCCAACATATAAAATCAGTAATCCAATGGATAAAACACCCATCATTATTAGCCCTGCGCCACTTAATAAAATATTGATAAGTGCCAAGCATGCAAGCACAGCACCCATAATAAGCGGAGCAAGTTTCTTTTTGGTTGAAAGCTTAATTGATATAAGACTCGCTAACGAGAAAACCTCTTTACGTCCAGCACTGTAAATAAGCAAATTTTCAGTGCCTACCGAAAGGTAATCATCATTATCCCATTTAAAAATATGTAGAGGAATCATTAGAATAAAAAATAAATTTATGAAGTTACAATTATACTACATACCATATGTATAGTTATTACTAATTTTACTTTAAGCATTATGTAACTTTTTTTAAGAAAAAAGTGTTTATAGGTACAGAATTGGTTTTATCTTTAAAGTTTTAAATACATTTGTTTCCATGCCAAGAAAGCTACAAATATTATTTTTAGGATTTTCACTTTTCTTTTTATCCCTTTCCGTAGATGCTACGCATATTAGGGCAGGAGAAATTACGGTACAGCGTAAAAATTGCAACGAAAAAACGTTTATTATTTACATAACGGGCTATGTTGATTTCTTTCATGGTGAAGTGTCATTTGGAGCTGGCACGTTAGATTTTGGTGATGGTAGTGCACCCATTGAAAATATTCGAACCGATTCAAGAGTAGAGATTTTGTTAGATGAGGTTGAAATTGAAAATGGAGTTGGTATAACTCGATTTAAAGTGGAGCACACCTATAGCGGCAACGGAATTTACTTTATTGGTTATCAAGAGTATAATAGAAATAAGAACATTGTTAATATGAATAACTCTGTTGAAACACCTTTTTACATTGAAACAATGGTTCGAATAGATGCAACCCTAGGCTGTAATATGTTTTTACCTGAAATGTTGGTGCCCCCTATAGATTTTGGGTGTACGGGTGTTGCATTTTATCATAACCCAGGTGCATTCGATAGAGATGGAGATAGCCTTGCATTTGAATTTGTAACACCACGTAAAGCAAAAAATACACCTGTTGATAATTACCGAGTAATGAATAATGCTGAATTTGGTGGCTTTGAGGAAGGCACTACGAATGTTCCAGCATCGCTTTCTATTAATCCAATAACGGGCGATTTGGTTTGGAACTCCCCTGGTGTAGTAGGGCAGTATAATGTAGCTTTTATTGTAAAAGAGTACAGAAAATTACAAGGGCAATATTTTTTAATTGGCTCGGTTGTGCGAGATATGCAAATTATTGTTGACGATTGCGATAATAATAGACCTCGCCTTAATTTACCCGATGATATTTGCGTAGAAGCAGGCGATAATATAAACTTTGATGTGTTTGCTACCGATGAAGATGGCGACCCAGTTAAGATAGAAGTGTTTTCTGTGGTGGTAAATTTCTCCCATTCACCCGCCACTTTTAGCCCCAATCCTGCTTTGTTTCAACCCCAGCCAGGCACCCTTAATTTTGATTGGAATACCACTTGCGATCAAGTAAGAGAGCAGGCATATTTGGTTACATTTAAGGCAACCGATCAACCTAGTGAAGGAGTGGCTCTTGTAGAATTTGGTACAGTAAGTGTTATTGTGGTGGCACCTGCCCCTCAAAATTTACAATCGACTGTAAATGCCGATAGGTCTATTGATCTTACTTGGGATAATTACACCTGCGATAATGCAGAGAACATACAGATATGGAGACGTGTTGATACCTATCCATTGTCACCCGATGAATGCGAGACGGGCATGCCAGATTATGCAGGATACGTTTTAATCGATGAAGTGCCAGCATCTACTACCAGCTATAAAGATGATAATAATGGTAATAAACTAGCATTTGATGCCAATTATTGCTATCGATTGGTGGCAGATTTTCCAGCACCTCAAAACGGAGAGAGCTATGTTTCTACCGAAACGTGTGGCATCATTAAGGCCGATGGGCCAGCAATAACCCATGTTACAGTTGATAAAACAGATATTAATGAGGGTGAAATTACAATAAGTTGGAGAGGCCCTTTTGAAATTGACCAGACTTTATTTCCACCTCCCTATACCTATGAGTTATGGCGTGGTACTGGGTTTGAAGGCGATATTGGCACTCAAGTGATGAGCATATCTTCTGACACAACCTTTGTAGATACACAATTAAATACCTCAGAAACGCCTTATTATTATACGGTAAAACTATTTGATAATAATGCTACTGAAATTAGGTCATCTCCGGCCTCTTCGGTGTATAACGAACCCACAGCACTTACTGGCGCTATTGAGCTTAACTGGTCGGCACATGTGCCATGGTCCAATAATACAGCAACTTATAAATACCATTATATTTACCGAGATAGGGTAGAGGATGCTGAACCTGAAAAATTAGTATTAATAGACAGCGTGGATGTTAATCGTAATGGTTTCTTTTACCATGATAATGGAAGTTTTAATGGAGTAGAATTAAGCGATCAGTTGCTCTATTGCTATTACATTCAAGTTTTTGGCAGTTATGGTAACCCAAGTATAGATGCACCGCAAATCAATCTTTCTCAAATTATTTGTGCTCAACCTAACGATACCATTATGCCTTGCCAACCTGAGTTATTCTTAACCACTCCAGATTGTAATCAGGCATTTTTGGATAGAGGTTGTGACTTTAACGACTTTTTTAATTCGTTAAGTTGGAATAAATCTATTGCAGTTGATGGGGTAGATTGTGATTTAGAGGATGAACTAAAAGGCTATAATATTTACTTTTCATTAACAGGTGAAGGAGAAACATTTCAAAAAATTGACTTTGTAAAAGATACAGCCTATTTCGATGGAATACTGCAATCGTTTGCCGGTTGCTATTATGTAACTGCGGTCGATAGGTCTAATAACGAGAGCTTGGCGAGCAATACAGTTTGCAATGATAATTGCCCATATTACGAGTTGCCTAATGTGTTTACACCTAATGGAGATAACTCTAATGAAGTATTCCGACCTTTTGATGAATTCTCAGGACGAGCAAATTCTACGTGCCCTCGTTTTGTTGAATCCGTAAAATTTATCGTATTTAACCGTTGGGGTGTACCGCTTTATAATTATGAAAGTGGCGGAGAAAACTCCATTCTAATTAACTGGGATGGAAAAGATAATAAAGGAGATATGGTAAAAAGTGGCGTGTATTTTTATTCTGCTGAAGTAGTATTTGACCTTAGAAAACCATCGGATAGAAAACAATTATTAACAGGATGGGTGCACGTGCTGTATTAAGCTCGAAAGAGCTAGTTGTATTATTCGACTCTACTTGCTTATTATGCAATAAATCCGTTCTATTATTATTAAAAATAGATCGAAAAAGAAGGTTTAAAATAGCAAGCATTTCAAGCGATTTGGGTGTATTTGTATCTCAAAAACATGAAATTAGTGCAGATTCAATTGTGTTACTTTATCAAAACAACGTATATATTAAAAGCCAAGCAATTCTAAAAATTTCAGCCCTCTTAGTATTTCCTTACTTTCTTTTTTCTTTTTTTTATATAGTTCCACGGTTTATACGTGATTGGCTGTATGATATTATTGCTGCTAATAGAACCAAATGGTTTGGTAAATTGAATCACTGCATCATCAACGAAGAAAAGTATGTGGGTAGAATTATTGGCTAGTGTTAACCAGAAGTATAGAAAAAAGAACAAAACTTGGGCTGACAGTTTACACTTAACTTAACACTAGGGTATTGTA
>CAZGDC010000072.1:0-11020 GCA_964524405.1 uncultured Roseivirgaceae bacterium | reverse complement strand
ATTTTTTACCTTAAAATAACTTTTTTATTAACCTCCTAGGTTCGACCTAACGAATACTATCGGCTTTAACCCGTTTTAAAATTGTTTTAAAGAATTCAATGGTAGTAAAGAATATTTTATTCAAATACATATGTTAAATATATTTTCTACTTTTCTCTTAACCTAATTCATTTCAATTTTTGCAATTAAACTTTCAAGTGTTTGATATTCAGCAAATTATGTTTTTTTGAAACATAAGCATAACCGATCTACATTTAGCACCAAAATTCGAGCAAAGCCTACTCCTCATTTTATTAGGCCTGCCTAGCCTGCGGCTAATAGATTAATTCATAAATTAATCAGGTTAAAAACTAAAACTTATTAAAGAAAGTTTATCAAATTTACATTTTACCTAATACTTTCATAAAATGGATAATAAAGTAATTTTAACCTACATAGAAAATAATAAACAACGATTTTTAGATGAGTTGTTCGACCTACTTAGGTTGCCTTCAGTAAGTGCCGACTCCAAGTTTGCAGGCGATGTTCGTAAAACAGCCGAAATGGTAAAATCCAGATTGTTGGAAGCAGGCTGCGATAATGCTGAACTTATTGAAACCCCTGGCCACCCAGTAGTATATGGAGAAAAAACAATTGACCCAAGCCTACCAACGGTTGTGGTATATGGGCATTACGATGTGCAACCAGCCGACCCTTACGAGTTATGGGATTCTCCTCCATTTGAGCCCATCATTAAAAATGATAAAATTTATGCCCGCGGGGCTTGCGATGATAAAGGGCAAATGTATATGCACGTAAAATCTCTTGAGGCCATGATAGAAACGGGCTCGTTGCCTTGCAATGTAAAATTTATGATTGAAGGCGAAGAGGAGGTTGGTTCTAGTAACCTCGAAACGTTTGTAAAAGAGAATAAAGAAAAACTGTCGGGAGATGTAATTCTAATATCTGATACGGGCATTATTGCAAACGATACCCCTTCAATTACCGTAGGTTTACGTGGGTTAAGTTATATGGAAGTAGAGGTAACAGGCCCTAACAGAGACTTGCATTCGGGGGTATATGGAGGAGCGGTTGCCAACCCCATTAATGTGCTTTGCACCATGATTGATTCTTTAACAGATAAAAACGGGCGTATTACTATTCCTGGTTTCTACGATAAAGTAGAAGAATTATCCGCAGCAGAAAGAGCGGAGATGAACAAAGCGCCTTTTAGCCTAGATGAGTACAAAGCGGAGATTGACATTAATGAGGTTAAAGGAGAAAAAGGCTACACTACCTTAGAAAGAACAGGCATAAGACCCACATTAGATGTAAATGGCATTTGGGGAGGCTATACAGGCGAAGGTGCTAAAACCGTATTGCCATCGAAAGCAAACGCTAAAATTTCGATGCGTTTAGTTCCTAATCAGGCAAGCGATGAAATCACAGCCCTTTTTGCCAACCACTTTAAGTCTATTGCACCTGATTACGTAACCGTAAAAGTTACAGCACATCATGGTGGTGAAGCCTCGGTGGTTAAAACCGATTCGTTAGCTTATGGAGCTGCTAGTAAAGCATTTGAAGAGTCTTGGGGGAAAACACCTATACCAACTAGAGATGGAGGAAGTATTCCAATAGTAGCTTTATTTAAAGAAGTGCTAAAAGTAGATGTGGTACTCCTTGGTTTTGGATTAGATACAGATGCCATACATTCGCCTAATGAGCATTATGGCGTATTTAATTATTTTAAAGGCATAGAAACAATTACGATGTTCTACAAACATTTTGCAGAAATAAAGAAAGGTTAAGAGAGCCCATAATATCTACTCAGGTAACTGCTTTTAAGATAAAAAATAGCTATTTTTTATCTTAAAAGCAGTTACAACTAATACTGGTAAATTTGCGTTATTAAAAATTAATACCATGCCCATAATAAATACGTTATTGCCTACGTAGGGAGAAATTCCTAAATTGTGTGCTCTAATAAATAGTTTACTGCCTACGCAGGAAAAAAAGACACGTTAGTATGAAAAAAATAATAGTATTTATATTGTTTTTGGTTGCCTTTAACAGCCAAGCACAAATACTTCAGCCTGCAATTTGGCAGTACGAATTATCAACAGGTGATTATAAAATAGGCGATGAAATTGAGTTGATTTTTAAATCAACCATTGATAAAGGATGGTATTTATACTCCTCTGATTTTGACCCAGAGCTAGGCCCAATGGTTACCACTTTTACGTTTAGCCCTAACAATAGTTATGCATTGGTTGGCGCACTAAGAGCTATTAATCCTAAAAAGGGCTATGACGAAATTTTTGAAGGTGATTATACTTATTTTGAAGGAAACGGAGAGTTTCGGCAAACCATAAAAGTGCTTGCCGAAAACTTGCATTTTAAGGGTAATTATGAATATCAAGTGTGTACAGATACCGATGGAAGATGTATTCCGTTTGATGAAGATTTTTCACAAACCAATTTTGGACTAAAGCAGGTTCAAAAAAAAAGTGACGTTGAAATAGCACCTCAGAAAATAGGCGGTTCTACCTATGTAGAAGAAGAAATAGGCCAGCCCGAAGACAAAAGCCTTTGGGCGTTTATGTTATTTGCTTTTTTAACAGGCTTAATTACCTTATTAACACCTTGCGTTTTTCCCATGATTCCGATGACGGTTACCTTCTTTTTAAAGGAACATGAAACGGGAGGCAATGGAAAACAGAAAGCACTTATTTTTGGCGGATCTATTATATTTATATTTACCGTACTTGGCACGCTTACCGCAGTATTATTTGGGGCCGATACGTTAAATCAATTAGCTACCCATTGGATACCTAATGTGTTTATTTCCATCATATTCTTTGTTTTTGCGTTGTCCTTTTTAGGCTTATTCGAAATTACTTTGCCACATCAATTGGTAAACAAAATAGATAAGCAAAGTAATAAAGGAGGTTTTATTGGCGTGTTTTTTATGGCCTTTACATTGGCCTTGATTTCATTTTCTTGTACGTTTCCAATAGTTGGCAGCGTACTTGTTCTTTCTGCTCAAGGAGAGTTTATTAAACCCATATTGGGCATGCTTGCCTTCTCTTTAGCATTTGCCCTTCCGTTTACATTATTTGCCTTTTTCCCAGCTTGGTTACAAAAAATGCCGAAGTCTGGCGGTTGGCTAAATTCAGTAAAAGTAGTATTGGGTTTAGCCGAATTAGCCCTTGGGTTAAAGTTTTTGAGTATAGCCGACCAAGCCTATCATTGGGGCATTTTAGACCGAGAAATTTATTTAGCTCTTTGGATTGTAATTTTCGGAATTATGGGACTTTACTTATTAGGCAAAATTCGATTGCCTAACGATAGCCCATTAGAGCATATTGGAGTTATTCGATTATTAGTATCCATCATTACGTTTACATTTGTATTATACTTACTCCCAGGCATGTGGGGTGCTCCTTTAAAAGCACTATCTGGGTATTTGCCTCCTATGAGCACCCATGATTTTAGTAGAAGCGATACTAAGTATGGAGGTGTTTTAGCACCCACTAATATATGCGAAGAACCAAAGTTTTCAGAATTCCTCCATTTTCCTCATAACCTCCAAGGTTATTTCGATTATAACCAAGCATTAGCATGTGCCAAGGAACAGAATAAACCGTTATTTATAGATTTTACAGGCCATGGATGTGTAAATTGTAGAGAAATGGAAGCCCGTGTTTGGTCAGACCCCAAAGTGCTTAAACGGTTGCAAGAAGAATTTGTACTTGTGGCACTTTATGTGGATGATAGAACAGAGTTGCCTGAATCGGAATGGTACACATCTGCCTATGATAATAAGATTAAAAAGACAATTGGCAAACAGAATTCTGATTTTCAGATTAGTAGATATAATAATAACGCACAACCATTTTATGTTATCTTAAACCAAAAGGAGGAAATTATAATAAACCCAAGAGCCTATGATTTAAGTATTGAAGACTTTACTGCATTTTTAGATGAGGCAGTTAAACGATATAATGGGGAGGGATAAGATAGCTAAGAAACTTTTTCGTACACTTTATTGGTAAGTTTAACCATGTTTTCTGCACTAAATTTTGATTTAACTAATTCAAATGCATTTTGCGCTATTTTTTGACTATATGATTCATCTCTTAAAAACCGTATTACATTGGCAGCCAACCCTTCAGCATCTTTGGCATTAGAAAGCAAGCCCGTTTCTTGATGAATGACGATCTCAGGAATACCCCCAACACGCGTAGCTACTACTGGCACTTTACTTGCAAACGCATCTAATAATGTACTGCCCAACCCTTCCATCGTTGAGGTCATTAAAAACACGTCTAAAATAGATAGTAGTGCAGGTACATCTTTCCGAAAACCCAACATCGTAATACTAGTACTTAACCCTTTATTGTCTATATAATTTTGAATAGGTTCCGATTCTCTTCCTGACCCAATAACTAAAAAATGGACATTTGGCTCTTTGTTTAATACTATTTCAGCAGTATCTATAAATGTAAAATAATCTTTTTCATAGGCAATGGCAGAAATATTTGCCACTATTTTTACTCCTTCTAAGCCTAGCTCCTTTTTAAAATCTAACGCCTCTGTATGTTGAAACCTTTTTAAGTCGATACCATCATAAATCACGTCTAGCTTTTCAACGGCTTCAACCGTTTTTTTCAGCACCTCTTTGGTAGATTCTGAAACACATATAATTTTTGATATCCCCTTATAATTGAATTTTTTATAGGACAAAATATTATCTCTCACGGGAAAAATAACACGCCTACTAAGTATAAGTTTGGCTGGGTTGCCTAATAGCTTAGAAAAAATACTTAATGTATGCGAAGGACTACAATGCATATGAACAATGCGTGCATTAAATCGCTTACTCAAAAATTTAATCTTAAAAGCAGCCAATAGATTAAATCCATTTCTAAATTTAATTTCTGTATAATCAATTGCATTTGATTCACAAAATATTTTTAATTCAGCGTTTTTAGCAACAACCACAAAAACGTTTAACCCACTTTTCTTTTGTCCTAATAATAAATTAGCCACCTGCTGCTCTCCACCCCTCCACGTTTTTATAGACGAAATGTGAATTACATCAAAACTTGATTTCTTTAATACATTAAGTTGAACGATGGCTTTTGCATATTTTAAAAATGTTTCGGTTGAAGAAACTACCGCTATTATCAACCCATACCATCCATCTAAAAAGCCAAGTCTTACAAAATAGCCATATAAAAAGTTCCAAAACGGACTGAAAATTGCCTTTATAATTAAAAAAAATAAGGCTTGATCGTGCAATTGATTTGCACCAATTTCAGAAAAATTATTAACCTGCCTAATATGTTCGAATATTGAATTAAATGTATAATGATACAAAACACCTTTAAGCGTTGGTGCTTTTTTGCTATCTGTCAGTTCAAATAAATCATGAGGGTTCTTGCCTCCCCATTTTCCCACTCCTTTTTTAAATAATCTAACCTTTTTATCTGGAAACCAATGCCCATGCTTAATAAAACGATCAACATAAAACGACATTCTATTAATTGTATAAGCATCATAATAAAACGATTGTTTTACTTTTAGTATGCTACTTATTAACTGATTAGACAATACTTCATCAGCATCTAATGACAATACATAATTAAAACTAGCTTGACTAATTGCAAAGTTTTTTTGTTGGATATGTCCATCAAATCTATGTTCAACAAATTTCACCCCTTTCTCTTTACAAATAAATCGAGTTCGGTCTGTTGAAAAAGAATCAACTACAACAATCTCATCTGCCACTTGCCAAGCCGCATCTAAGCATTTTCCAATGTTTTTTTCCTCATTAAGGGTAATAATTACAACTGAAAGTTTAATAGGTTTTACAGACATTTACATCAATTCAATAACAAAAATGTTAATTTTGTGGGCTTAATAAAGATATACCATTAAAATCATGATAGAAACACTAAAATACAAGGTTAAAGATATTTCTCTTGCCGATTACGGTAGAAAAGAAATAAAATTAGCAGAGGCTGAAATGCCAGGCTTAATGAGTTTAAGAAAAGAATTTGGAGAATCAAAGCCATTAACAGGGTCCAGAATAGCAGGTTGCTTGCATATGACCATTCAAACCGCTGTTTTAATTGAAACATTGGTAGCACTTGGTGCTGATGTTACTTGGTCTTCGTGCAATATTTTTTCTACACAAGATCATGCCGCAGCAGCAATTGCAGCAGCTGGTGTGCCTGTTTTTGCTTGGAAAGGTTTAACCGAAGAAGAGTTTGATTGGTGTATCGAACAAACATTGCATGCGTTTGAAGGAGACAAGCCCCTTAATTTAATTCTTGATGATGGTGGTGATTTAACTAATATGGTGCTAGATCGTTTTCCTGAGCTTGTAGCAGACATTAAAGGCTTATCAGAAGAAACCACAACGGGTGTTCATAGGCTTTTAGAAAGAGAAACTAATGGCACATTACCCATGCCTGCCATTAATGTAAACGACTCTGTAACTAAGTCTAAGTTTGATAATAAATATGGCTGTAAGGAGTCTTTAGTAGATGCGATTAGAAGAGCTACCGATGTAATGATGGCTGGAAAAGTAGCCGTGGTAGCTGGTTATGGCGATGTTGGTAAAGGGTCTGCGGCTTCACTTCAAGGAGCGGGAACTCGTGTAATTGTGACCGAAATTGACCCAATTTGTGCTTTGCAAGCGGCAATGGATGGGTTTGAAGTTAAAAAAATGGAAGATGCCGTTAAAGAAGCTAATATTATTGTAACGGCAACTGGCAATAAAAATATTATTGCTGAAAAGCATTTTGAAGCCATGAATGATAAAACCATTGTGTGTAATATTGGGCATTTCGATAATGAAATTGATATGGCTTGGTTAAATGGCACGTATGGGAATACCAAAAACACCGTTAAACCTCAAGTAGATATATATACTATGGGTAGTGGCAACGAAGTAATTGTATTAGCCGAAGGAAGACTGGTAAATTTAGGTTGTGCTACAGGCCACCCTTCATTTGTAATGTCTAATTCGTTTACCAATCAAACGTTAGCACAAATAGAACTTTGGACAAATACAGATCAGTATGAAAATAAAGTTTATACCCTGCCAAAATATTTAGACGAAAAGGTAGCAAGGCTTCACTTAGCAAAAATTAATGTGGATTTAGAAGTTCTTTCGCAAGAACAAGCAGATTACATTAATGTAAAAGTAGAAGGCCCTTATAAGGCAAACGAGTACAGATACTAAAAAGTTAGAAGCTGGAAGTCAGAAGTTAGAAGAATTGATCTTCCACCTTCCGACTTCCAGCTTATTATATCACACCCAATTCCTTTCCAACTTCGGTAAAAGCAGCAATTGCCTTATCTAAATGATGTTGCTCATGTGCGGCCGAAATTTGTACACGAATTCGCGCTTGCTCTTTTGGCACTACCGGAAAATAAAACCCAATTACATAAATCCCTTTTGCTAATAATTTTTCAGCAAACTGTTGTGAAAGTACGGCATCGTACAACATAATGGGGGTAATAGGATGAATGCCTGGTTTAATATCAAAACCTGCCTCCGTCATTTTTGCCCGAAAATACGCAGTGTTCTCCATCAACTTATCTCGTAAATCAGTGGTTTTACTTAACATATCTAATACAACAATAGAGGCCCCAACAATAGAAGGTGCTACCGTGTTAGAAAATAAATAAGGCCTTGATTGCTGACGAAGTAACTCGATAATTTCTTTTTTGCCTGAAGTAAATCCACCAGAGGCTCCGCCTAATGCCTTACCCAAAGTACCTGTAATAATATCAACCCGATCCATTACATTTCTATACTCGTGCACACCTCTGCCTGTTTTGCCCATAAACCCAGTAGCGTGGCATTCATCCGTCATAACCAACGCATCATACTTATCAGCTAAATCACATATCTTATCAAGCTGAGCAATGTTTCCATCCATAGAAAAAACACCATCGGTTACAATAATCTTTTGCACCGCATTGGCAGCTTCTGCTGCTTTTAGTTGCACCTCAAGACTGTCCATATCATTATTGGCATATCTAAAACGCTTGGCTTTGCACAGCCTAACCCCATCTATAATAGAAGCATGGTTTAGGGCATCTGAAATAATAGCATCCTCTGGGCCTAAAAGAGGCTCAAAAACACCTCCGTTGGCATCAAAGGCTGCGGCATACAGTATGGTGTCTTCTGTACCCAAAAAATCGGAAATCTTTTGCTCCAGTTCTTTATGAATATCTTGCGTACCACAAATAAATCGAACCGAAGACATTCCATAACCATGGGTATCTATCGCATTTTTTGCAGCCTCTATTACCTTAGGGTGCGATGAAAGGCCTAAGTAATTATTTGCACAAAAATTTACAACCTCACGCCCATCACTTATTTTTATATCTGCCCCTTGTGGGGTAGTTATTACTCGTTCTTTTTTATATAACCCTGCTTCTTTTATATCCGCAATAGTTTGCAATAAAACAGGTTTAATTTTATGATACATAGCAATTTAATTTCATGATAAAAAAAGACAAATATACGTTTGAAAATATTTGCTGATGCGCTTATTTGTTTTTTTAACTAGTGTCTCTTAAAAAAAACGCTGTAAAAACAGATGATTTATTTTATTGCAATTCCTACGTTCTAATTGTAATTAAAAAACCAAGAATCTATGACTAAAAACTTTTAAATGCACACTACATTTGCCCCAAATTTACCAAGTATGACAAAGTGTTTAGTAATAGGTGCAAATGGGCAATTAGGCATAGAACTTACAACTAGTTTACGAGCAAAGTATGGCCAAGCCCAAGTAATTGCTTCTGATATTCAAAAACCCAAAGAGGAGGTGCTTAACGCGCCATTCGAGCTGCTAGATGCCATGGACTTTGACGCCATTAAAAAAATTGTTGCTAAGCATAATATTACTGCAATTTACCACTTAGCTGCCATGCTTTCTGCCAAAGGAGAGCAAAACCCCTCGTTGGCGTGGGACTTAAATATGACAAGCTTATTGCATGTATTAAATATTGCCAAAGCAAATCCCTCCATTCAAATTTTTTGGCCAAGTTCTATTGCCGTATTTGGCCCTTCTACACCAAAAAATAATACTCCACAAAATTGTGTTATGGACCCGAACACGGTTTATGGCATTTCTAAATTGGCAGGAGAGCGTTGGTGCGAGTATTATAATACACAATATGACGTGGATGTGCGTAGTGTTCGTTACCCAGGCTTAATAGGTTACAAAACATTACCAGGTGGAGGCACCACTGATTACGCAGTAGATATTTTTTATAAAGTGTTACAAAATAAGCCTTATGAATGCTTTTTGGAAGAAGATTGCTCCCTGCCCATGATGTATATGGATGATGCCATAAAAGCCACTATTTCTATTATGGAAGCTCCTACAAAATCAATCAAAATTCGTTCGAGTTATAATCTATCCGCTATCTCGTTTAGCCCTCAAGAGCTTTACACTGAAATTAAAAAGCAGATTCCATCTGCAAGTATCACTTATAAACCTGATTTTAGACAAGCCATTGCAGACTCTTGGCCAAACTCTATTGATGACTCACCTGCCAGAAACGACTGGGGTTGGGAACATAGTTTTAATCTAAAAAATATGACAATTAAAATACTAGTTAACTTAAAAAAGCAGCTTACTTCAGTATAATTCTTTTTGCCTTAACAGTGGATAAACCTACTAGTCGGATAATGTAAATACCCTTTGGTAAACCTTGTAAATCAATTCGAGTATTATAAGCCAAAAGACTTCCTTCGGCCACAACAACTCCATATTGGTTGGTTATTTTGTATTTTAACCCATCCGTAGTTGGCATACTTGTTTGTACAGAAACAACTCCAAAGGTTGGGTTTGGTGAAACAACCAACTTAACATTGCTTGTAAACTTCACTAATATTACCTCAGAATACTCGAAGCTACCATCATAGTCGATGGATTTTAAACGATAGTAGTTTAAACCAATTTCTGAATTCTCATCTTCAAAAGCATAATCTAGCCTTGAGTAACTATTCCCATTGCCTGCAACTCTACCAATATAATCAAAACTAGTACCATCACTTGCTCTTTCTATTTCAAAATAATCAAAGTTTTGTTCACTTGCCGTTGCCCAATCAAGTACTACATTACTATTAGTTTCTTTACCTGCAAAAAATAATAACTCTATCGGCAGAGGCCCTACAGGACAAAGCCCTCCATTTAAGGTACACGTGCCACCAATAGTGATAGAATTATCTGGCCCTGAAATGGAAGACCCAGGGCCATCTAAGATTAAATCTCCATCTATATTTATAGTAGCAGAACCTGCCGTGCTAATGTCTGTATTTAACCCTCCATTAAAATTGCCTTTCACATCTAACGTTCCTGTGCCACTAACACTTAGGTCTCCATTATCAATAATTGTTACATCTCCGTGTACAACAAAAGTGCCTGTAATAATAATATCTACGCTTTGGTTCACAATTAAATTCCCCCAAATTTCAATTGATCCAGTGCACCATAAGTTGTTAAAATTTCCTAAAGTAAGACTCTTTAAGGTGCCTCCAATAAACAAAGCAGAAGACCCTAACGACAAGCTAGTGCTGGCATCAATGATTATATCATTTGTTCCGGCAGAAGCATCTATATTCCCTATAACATGAGGTGAGCCTAATATAGATATTGTGGGATTAACCGAAGCTGAAATAGTAACATCCGTACTCTCCCCACTTGGCACAACTGCAGGTGTCCAGTTGCTGGCAGTATTCCAATCGCCAGTGGTTGTAAAAGATTGGGAATGCAACTCGTTTGCTCCCAAAACAATGACCATAACTAATAGAAAAATCTTACTCATGGAACAATAATAATCTTATTATTAGTATAGTACAACATAATATTAGAACAATTCGAGCGCTTTATTGATTTTCTTTTACTGTTGTCCGGTAAAATTAATTATATTTTGATTTTTTTAATAAAATACACCTATCGCAGTTTTTAGAATAATAGTACCAAATATCTTTAAAGGGGGCTTA
>CAZGDC010000071.1:0-11052 GCA_964524405.1 uncultured Roseivirgaceae bacterium | reverse complement strand
CCCTATTTTTATGCCCTAAAATGGGGGAATACTTTTTGTATTGCTCCTTTATTAAGTTCGGATTCAATGGACACACTACCATTTAGCTTTTGAATGGTTTCTACAATACCTTAAATCCGAAAGGAAAATCTATTGATACTGTTAATCAGTTATTTGTTTGATATTTGGTGCTCGCCAATATGCAACATTGTTTCCCGCAAATTTTGCGTGGCAGGCGTTCCAAACACCTGTGCGCATGCCTGATTAATAGTTACGAAAGTGCCTTGGGGATTTAAGGTTAAGAGTTAATTTTTTACTTTAATATAATCCTAAAATAGCATCTAATTGCAATATTGTATAATATAGTTACGAGCTTTTCGTTCACCCATTTTTAAAGCTTTGTCAAAATCACTACATCCATCGTATGGTTTATTACCATGAACTAAGGATACTCCTCGGAGCAATAAAATTTGCCTTAGCTTTAGATTTAATGGACTACTAGGCTTGATAGTTGAATGAGTTTGAACAATTTGATTAAAAATTAAATTAATGGCAACAGAATAATCTTTATAGGCTTGTTCATACCTAGCTAGATTAAAATACACATTGCCTCTTAGTTGGTAATAGTCTATAGCGTTTTTATTAATGTCTATGGCTTGGTTTATATCATTTAGTGAAGATCTAAAATCTTCCATTACAAACTTAATAATAGCTCTTTGATGGTGGAAAGAGGCGTTTGTCTCATCCATGGAAATGGCTTTATTAATATCTACTAATGCGGATAGTTTTTGTTTGTTTTTGATTTTGTAATCACTTCGATTCTTATAATATCTCGCATTTGTAGGGCTCATTAAAATTGCTTTATCTAAGGCTATTATGGCATTTTTATAATCTGGCTTTAAACTTTTTGTGTTTAATGTATGTGCATAATAAAATGCTTTTAGCTCTTGAAGGCTACTATTGGTTGGCTTTAATTCTATCGCTTTATTTATATCGTTAAGTAAATAATCTCTATGGTCTTTAAGTTTAAAATATAAAGAGGCTCTTTTGAGGTATAATTTTGTATCAGTGGGGTTGTAAAGAATAGCTAAACTGTATTGGTCAACAGCTTTTCTATATTCCTTTTTCATCTCCAAAACTTTCCCCTTGAGGGTATAGTTATTGGCAAAGCTGGGGGCTAAGGCTATGGCAGTATCGAGTTCGACCAAAGCCAAATTGAGGCTATCTATTTTTATATATTCTTTTGCTGAAACAAAATGAGAAAGGTCTTTTTCTTGAGCCAGGCTTTTGTATAAAAAGCTTTGAACAAAGAATATAATAAAGAATGATGCAAATATTTTTTTCACAAGGACGCAATGATAATAAAAGAAGAAGATTCTTAATTCCAATGGGTTTATTTTTTTTAATTAGTGCTTGGTAACTATTACCAAAAATCAGTTTGTTTATTTTATCTTGGAATGTCTTTTGTTTTAAAAAAGAATATAACACGTGTCGTGTTAAGCTTAAACCTACGGGTTTATGTACCGTTATTGCAAATCTCATGTTTACGAGATTCGCAATCTGTTAAAAAAATAGCCAAAATTGATTTTGGCTGAACAGTTGCTGAAGTTTTTTGCGGATTTTGTGCCATTTTAATGCTAATAAGGTAGTTATTGATTGATAATGAAAGATTTTGAGATGTCAATTTTTGATCCTGCTAAACGAGCAAAGTACATGCCACTTTGGAGGTGGATTGTTTCAATTTTAAAAGTTTGATTTAGCGCATTTTCAACATGTTTTTCATAAATAAGCCTGCCTTGAGTGTTGTAAATAAGCAATTTTGCTTGTTGCGGCTCTTTAAGATTAAAGCTGATGTTAATAGTGCCGGTTGAACTTGGGTTAGGGTAGGCAGTTATGGAATTACTAACTAAATTTAAAGGGTCTATAATATTAGAAGCATAGAGTTCAAAGCTATTTATAAAAGCATTATTCCCTTTTGCACTAATGAGTTCTATTACCAATTGCACATTTTCGAAACCCGCAAAAGAGGTTAAATTAACATAAATATTTTTCCAATCGGTGCTTCCATTAGGCCACCAAGGGGTGGTTGTAAAACTAGTAGCTAAATCCTCTCCACCTTCGATAAACAGAGTTTCGTATGTTTCCCCACAATCTGTAGTGGCTTTTATTTTCAATAATTCTTCGTTAAAACCATCGTAAGCGTAGGCAAAATTAACATGCATAGATGCTGATGATAAATGAAGCATGTTTAGTGGCGGCAACACGATTAAGTTTGACAACCCTTTAATAGGGCTATTCTCGGCAATTAATTCTAGTTGATTATTTAATAGTTTCCAACCAGCATTAGGGGTTGAAGAATGAAATGGTAGATACCAGTTGTTAGTTAATGACTCAGACTCAAATTGTTCTCTTAATGGAATTTGATTGGTAGAACTAGGAGAAATGATGGTTTGAGAGAAATTATTATTGGTAAGGTTGTTATCGTTTGGTAAAGAAACAGAT
Organism: uncultured Roseivirgaceae bacterium; assembly: GCA_964524405.1. Taxonomy (GTDB): domain Bacteria; phylum Bacteroidota; class Bacteroidia; order Cytophagales; family Cyclobacteriaceae; genus JAKISE01. Next base: position 8,571 of record CAZGDC010000071.1, on the reverse strand, counting down.
ATTTCTGATGTGCCTTCAAATGCTGATATGGGCAATGTTAAACTTACCCGTTCGCCTGGTAGCAGGTTTAATTGCAAATAACTAATGGTGGATGTAGTTGAACCTTGGGTAGTTTCAATAAATAGATCAGCTAAAGAGTTTACTCCTTTGTTTTCTATCCAAATTATTAACTCATTTAATTCAGTACAATTAGTTGCAGGGCTGGTTAAGCCAACCAAAGCAATATCGTTATAGGTATTATCAATCACCTTTATATTATCAAATAATATTCTATTACCACCTGCAGATATTCCAGTAAAGGAAAAAATAACTTCTTGATTAATGTATTCTGAGAGATTAATTTGAATGTGTTTCCAGTCTTGCCCACTGGATGGATAAAAGGCAACGGGTACGCTTTCAGAAGTTGCTAACTGCTGGCCTTTTGCATTAAAAAGAAGGTTGTTGAAAGTGCTGCCACAATCCGTAGAAATGTTTACGGATAATTCATCTTCTAAATTTCTGTAGCTATATGAAAAATCGAAAATAAGTGTTTGTGCATTTGTGCCTAATAATAGTTTGGGAGAAATATATGCGTCTGAACTTGTTTCTATATTATAATAATTAAATACAGCGGCATCATTATTAATGGTATAAAAAATGGCGTTTTCATTATTGAGGGCACTTAAATTTTCAGTCGACCGTACTGTCCACTGTAGGTTATTTGTGGTAAAGTCTTCAGATAATTCTGATACTGATTCTGCTCTAAGACTTGTTATACGGAGCGTGTCGTTATCTTGAAAGCTATCGGTGCTCCCATTTACTGTATTAATTACTGCCTTAAATGTAAGATTACCATATTGACTAAGGAGGATGGTGCTAAAAGGTAATTCAACACTTTGATTAATGCCTAAATTTAATCCAAAATTTTGCGTAGTAACAAGCGTCTCATTTAGGTATAAAGATATGGATGCTTGGCTAATTAATGTTACACCAAAGTTTTTAACGTTAATAGTAGGAGTAACTTCGTTGTTGCAAATGCCTAATGCAGGAGTTGTAAAATGAGTAAGGGCGAGATCTTCATTGTTTGGTGGATATAATCCTAAAGAATTGGTTAAGCTTAACCTTCTTGGGCTGTTTTCCATGATGATGAGCATTCGGTCTTTTTGCCCAGTACTAAATATATTCATACATTCATCATAAACGTAATCCATAAAATTCATATACATATCTTGCGAGCTGCATGATGTGGTGCTTGCACCCATAATTGGGCAACCTGCATAATTATTCTCAGCTATTGGAGTATCTGCCACATAATCATCAACACCACAGCCCCCATCGCCCCAAATATGACGAAGACCAAAAAAATGGCCAATTTCATGAGTGGCAGTTCTGCCTAGGTTAAAATTGGATTGTAGGTTAGCAGAGGGGTCTTTTTCGATTGACCCGAAGGCATCATAAATAATTACTACTCCATCTGTTGTTGCATTATAAGGCGGATCTAGCCCTGTTAATACATCGGATTGTGGAAATTGAGCCCACCCTAGCCAACCACAGCATAATGGTGCCACCCATACATTAAGGTAATCTTCTGATGGCCAATAATCATGCGATTTGAGTTCCGTATCGCTACTTGAGTCAATATTCCAAGAAGTTTGGCTTCCTTGAATTCTTGTTATTCCGTTGGTTGCTTGGTTGCTGGGGTCTCGTTTTGCCATTACAAATTCGAAACCAATATCGCTATAAAGTGGTTTAAAAACGGGTGGAATATTTACGCTGTCTGCGTTGAGCTTTCTAAAATCTTCATTTAATACCTCTATTTGAGAAAGAATTTGAGCAGTGGAGATGTTGCTTCCAACACCTATGGCTTCTCCATTATGCACTACATGTACCACTACCGGAATTTGATAAATAGTAACGCCTCCCTGATTAAATGATTTCAGACCAATAGTGGGGTTTTCTAACTGTTTTTTTAAAATCCAATTTTCTAAAGTTTTTTTTGATTCTGAATTGCTTAATTGGTTCATGTACTCAACGGTTCCACAGTTTCGCTGTGCAATAACTTGCGTGTTTAAAAGCACGGTAAGTAAAAGAGTTGATATAAGAACGTGATGTAAAATCATTTATTATTAACCATATTAACGTTTATCTGAGGCTGGTTATTACAAATTTACCATTTGTACAATTAAAAATCGCAAAATTATTTTGGTGGCATGCCAATACTAAGGATACATCTAATAAATAGCAATTTTTGGCATTAACCCTAGACCCAATTAATACTACACATTACAGTTTATTGAAAACCTTATAAATAAGGTGATTTAAGCGTAGAATTATAGGTCCCAGCTATCCGAAATGATTTTAATAGCTGATTTACTAGTAAGATCATATTGGCAAGGCACCACTGATATATAATTATTATTTATCGCCCACTGGTCATTATCATCGCCTGTATCAAAATTTACAAAATTGCCTGCCATCCAAAAATATCTTCTCCCATAAGGGTCATATCGTTCATCAAACTCTTCTTGCCACTTTGCATTGGCTTGTTTACATACTTTAATGCCTTTTATTTCTTCGTTTTGAATGGGAGGGAAATTAACATTTAAAGCAATCCCTTTTGGCAAACCATTTTTTAAGGTTTGCTGTGCCAATTTTATTATGTACGGAACAGTATGACTAAAGTCTGCATCAGAAGCATAATCGCATAATGAGAATCCAATAGCGGGTAATCCTTCCAATGCGGCTTCAATAGCAGCAGACATTGTGCCCGAGTAGAGCACGCTTATAGATGTATTACTTCCATGATTAATGCCACTTACTACTAAATCTGGGGTTCGATCTTTAAGTACATAATGCTTGGCAATTTTTATGCAATCGGCTGGTGTGCCTGAGCACTCAAATGCTTCTACATCGTTAAAAATTTCAGACTTCTCTAATTTAAGGGTATTGCTAATGGTAATGGCATGGCCCATGCCCGACTGTGGCCCATCTGGTGCTACCACTACAACCTCGCCAATGGTTTGCATGGCCTCAACTAATACACGGATTCCTTTGGAGGTAATTCCATCATCGTTAGAAACTAAAATTAGTGGTTTTGACATAATTGAAATGTATAAAAAATTGGGGCATAATTTAGAAACTAAATTATGCCATTATAAAAAGATATAATTCTACTAAGGTCGTGTCTTTTATCGGCTCTTAAACGATTCGTTTTCATATATTCATCAATCTTATTGGCTCGCCTTGAGAGTGCTTTTAACAAATCTCGCTTCTTTTTGGTGTATAGGGTAATATTTCCTTTATCATCTAAAAAATAATAAGTGTAAATAAGTACATTTCTACTATACGATAAGCTCATTCTGTATGGATTATTGTCGTTTACGGCTTGGGAAACAATGGCTTCTCGGCACAATAGTGTTAATTTTCCTTCTACTAGTACCTCAAAAAATATAGGCGATTCATATTGGTTTACTAATGCATAAGGCAAGGCATAAAACTCGCGATATGAATCTATGGTTTCGTCAAAAATTTGGAAATAGAAAACACGATTGCTGCTATAGGTATATAACTTTTTTTGAGATTCAATTTGGATTAAATTTTTTTCTAAATTGTATTTTACTTTTCCAGTAATCGTATCTTCATTTACCAACACAGCCATGCCATGATGCCACAAATCTGATGGAAACTCCTGTGCCTTTGCTTTAGCGGCAACTAATACGAGTACTAAAAAAATAAATCTATTAATCATTCTCTTTTAATATTTCGTGCCCCATTTTATCACGCTTCGTTTTCAAATACTTTTCATTGTATTTATTGGGTGTAATTTCTATTGGCACAGTTTCTACAATTTCTAAGCCATAACCCATTAAGCCTGCTCTTTTTTTAGGATTATTAGAAATCAACTTAATTTTAGAAACCCCTAAATCGCTTAAAATTTGTGCTCCAACACCATAATCTCTATTGTCCGCATTAAATCCTAATTTAAGGTTGGCTTCAACGGTGTCTAGTCCTTCTTCTTGCAATTTATAGGCTTTTAACTTATTCTCTAAACCAATACCTCTGCCTTCTTGGTTCATGTAAATAACAACTCCTTTGCCAGCTTCTTCTACCATTCGCAAGGATTGGTGCAATTGTGGCCCACAATCGCATCGGCAAGAACCAAAAATATCGCCTGTTACACAAGATGAATGCACACGTACTAAAATAGGTTCTTTTTTATCCCACGTTCCTTTGGTTAGTGCTAAATGATTTTCTCCAGTAGTTTTTTGCGTATAATAGGTTAGGTCAAACTCTCCAAATTCGGTAGGCATGTTCACTTTAACCCCTTTATCTATTAATGATTCTTTTTTGAGTCGATAATTAATTAACTCCTCGATAGAAATTAGTTTTAGATTAAACCTTTCTTTTACTTTTAGTAGATCAGGAAGGCGAGCCATGGTGCCATCTTCATTCATTATTTCTACTAAAACACCCGCAGGAGCTAATCCTGCCATTCTAGCTAAATCAATAGCTGCTTCTGTATGGCCAGATCTTCGTAACACACCTCCTTGTTTAGCCTTTAATGGAAAAATATGACCTGGTCTCCCTAGGTCATCAGGCTTAATAGTGGGGTCAACCAGTGCTCGAATGGTTTTTGCACGATCGCTTGCTGAAATGCCAGTAGTGCAACCATGCCCATTTAAATCTACCGAAACTGTAAATGGTGTTGCATGTAATGCCGTGTTTTTGCCCACCATTAAATCTAGCTCTAGCTCATCGCATCGGCTTTCCACCAATGGGGTGCAAATTAAACCTCGCCCATGAGTAGCCATAAAATTAACAATTTTAGGCGTAATGGATTCTGCAGCACAAATAAAGTCGCCTTCATTCTCTCTATCCTCATCATCAACAACTATAATTACTTCGCCATTTTTTATGGCTTCGATAGCTTCTTCAATGGTATCTAACTTACTCATGGGGTGTTATATATTTATGTTATACCAATTTAATTTTATCATGCTGGATAATTATATTTTACAAAGGTATTGTGAAAAAGAAACAATATAATGCGGTATTACATTCATTTATAAAAATTCAGTCCTCTAATTTAAGATAACGTTCCCTAATTGTGCCGCAATTTCTTTTTCTGTTTTTTTTAGTTCGGCATGAATTTGCTGAATTTCGGTTTGCTCGGCTTCAGAGGAAGCCAGCCTAAGCCTATCAATATTATCTTCTAGCATTTTTCTAACTATACGCTGTTTGAGCCTTAAAATATTGCTTAATGCAGTACGTTCTAAGTGATTTTTGTCTGATTCGTCAGGGACAATAATTTTATATTTTTCGCTCCAGTTCGAACTTATGTCTTTTTTCTGGCTAATAATATTAATTACGGCTTTGCGTGTGGCAGGCGAACCATTTTTAATAAAATAATCGATAGTAGCTGTCTTCCCATTCGCTAAATCTTCTTTAAATTTATTAAAAATTTCAGCATGTGCTTCTGATAGAAAAGTTATGTCTTCTAACTCGTTTAATAAATACGATTGCAGCGAAGTTTCTTTGTCCAACTCAATATGGGCATACTCCAGTAATAGCCGAATGCTTTCTTGCTCTTGAAAAATTATTAAGTCCCTCGGATCCCAGCTTGTTAAAAGTGCTTCACCCGTTTCTTCTTTTATTTCAGAAACAGACTCCTTTTCTACTGATAATTGAGTAGGTCTTGGTTTGCTTAATTTCTTTTTTAATAAAACATTAGATTCTCCTACTAGAACTTCCTCCTTTACTCGAAGTAGTTCACTGGCTTCTTTAATGTATTCTCCTCTTTTTAATGGGTCGGGCACTCGGGCAAGTGTAGCTACCATCTCTTTTACTAAGTTCGCTTTTTTTACAGGGTCGTTTCCAGCTTCTTTAGCTAATAAATTGGCTTTAAAATGTATAAAGTCTTCTACCTTTTCTTCTAAATAAACTTTAAATGCTTCGCTACCTAATTTTTTTGAGTAGCTGTCAGGGTCTTCTCCTTCAGGCAAAAGCACCATTTTTACAATTAAGCCTTGCTCTATAATTAAGTCTATACCACGCAAAGAAGCCTTAATTCCCGCCACATCTCCATCGTATAAAACAGTTATGATTGGGCTAAAGCGTTGAATCAATTTTATCTGCCCTTCGGTTAAAGATGTGCCCGAAGAAGCCACCACATTTTCAATGCCTACTTCGTGTAATGAGGTTACATCTGTATATCCTTCTACTAAGTAGCAGTTTTCGGCCATTCGGATGGCTTGCTTGGCTTGAAACAATCCATATAAAATTTGATTTTTTACATAAACTGAAGTTTCGGGCGAATTAATATACTTGGGTTTATCATCCTTTTTAAGTGCTCTAGCACCAAAACCAACCACTCTGCCCGAAGCATTATGAATAGGAAATATAACCCGACCTCTAAATCGGTCGTATTTTTTATTTTCTTTTACAATTAATAGCCCTGCCTTTTCAAGCATTTCTTCGGTATGTCCATTTTTAATGGCGTATTTATAAAACCCATCCCACTCCTCTTTTACAAACCCTAATTCAAATTTCTTTAAAATAGCATCGGTCATGTTGCGTTCTTGAAAATATCCCAAGCCTACAGAGCGGCCTTCGGGAGTGTCCCAAAGTGTGGTTTTAAAATAGTCTTTAGCGGCAGTTAAAATAATATATAGGCTTTCTCTCTCACTTTGTTTCTGAGCCTGGTCATCTGTTAATTCTGTTTCTTGAATTTCTATTCCGTATTTTTTGGCTAATAACTTTAGAGTTTCAACATAATTAAGTTTTTCAACTTCCATTACAAAATCTATCGTGTCGCCTGCTTTACCACAACCAAAACATTTATAAAATCCTTTGGTAGGCGATACAGAAAAAGAGGGACTTTTTTCATTATGAAATGGGCAGCAAGCCCACATGTTCTGTCCCTTTCGTTTTAAACTCACAAAATCACCCACCACTTCTACAATATCGAGGCGATTTTTTATTTCATCTATAGTTTCAGCTGGAATCAATATTTGTATTTAATTAAAAAATTAATTCAAAAGTCCAACAAAACAAGTTATTTTGCACTATTAAAATATAACCACTTTAGATTTTTTTACATGATGATAACAAAAGAACTTGTACTAGATGCACTATCAACAGTAAACGACCCAGATTTAAAACAAGATTTGGTTACCTTAAATATGATTGATGCTGTTCAGGTAGAAGGAAATAAAATAAATTTTACAGTTGTGCTTACAACCCCAGCCTGCCCCCTTAAAGAAGTAATGCGTAAAGATTGTGTTCAGGCTCTTGAAACAAAATTTGATAATAACCTTGATATCAATATCACCTTTGATTCTAACGTTACCACTTCAAGATTAAAGGGTACTAATTTGCTGTCAGGTGTTAAAAACATTATTGCAGTTGCTTCAGGCAAAGGTGGCGTAGGCAAATCAACGGTAACTTCTAACCTTGCCGTGTCGTTAGCAAAAATGGGCGCAAAGGTAGGCATTGTTGATGCCGATATTTTTGGGCCTTCGATTCCAACCATGTTTGGTTGCGAAACAGAAAAACCAGCTGTTACAACGGTAAATGGCAAAAATTTTATCTTACCAATTGAAAATTACGGTGTTAAATTAATGTCGATTGGTTTTTTATCTAACGCTACCGATGCTATGGTTTGGCGTGGGCCAATGGCAAGTTCTGCCTTAAAACAGTTTATATCTGATGCGCAATGGGGAGATTTAGATTATTTATTAATTGATTTGCCTCCTGGCACAAGTGATATTCACTTAACGTTGGTTCAAACACTGCCTGTTACAGGAGCCATTATTGTTACAACACCACAAAAAGTTGCATTAGCAGATGCGGTAAGAGGAATGGGGATGTTTAAACAAGCGAGCATTAATGTGCCTATTTTAGGGGTAGTTGAAAATATGGCATATTTTACACCAGAAGAGCTTCCTAATAATAAATATTATATATTTGGTTCTGGTGGCGGAAAAAAATTAGCGGATCAATTTGAAACAAACTATTTTGGAGAAATTCCATTAGTACAAGGAATTAGAGAAAGCGGAGACAATGGATACCCTAGTGCGCTTAAAGATGGGCCTATTGCAGATGCTTTTAAAACACTAGCGGAGTCGTTAGCACAAGAAATTGCTAAACGAAATGCCTTAAAACCAACAACTAAAGTGGTAGAAATGATAGAAGGAGCAGGATGTTCGGCCAAGTAAAAAACATACCACCTGTTTTGCAAGAAAGGATAGCCGATGCGCTAGACACTATTCGCCCCTACTTAGAAGAGGATGGAGGAGACTTGAGGGTTGTGGGTCTTACAGATGACATGACCCTTCAAATCGAATTATTGGGCACTTGTAGATCTTGCGCCATGAGTGCAATGACCTTAAAGGCAGGTGTAGAACAAGCTGTTCTTAAAGCTGTTCCTGAGATTAAATCTGTTGAAGCGGTTAACTTGCAAGAACCAATTTGATATAAACGTATTATTAAACTGACGTGTATTAACCGTTTTATTGCCGTTAGGTTAATAACTTGATTTGCAATGCCCAAATAAATTATAGAGGCAGGCGATGTTCCTCTTTATCCCGCATT
>CAZGDC010000070.1:0-11076 GCA_964524405.1 uncultured Roseivirgaceae bacterium | reverse complement strand
AATAATTTTATGCAAGAGCTTATTATTGAAAATGAGGATAAGTCAGGGTTTGAACAAGCGAAAAGAATAGCAAAATCTGCAGATGTAGTTATAATGGTTCTTGGAGAGCCAGCATTTATGTCGGGCGAAGGAAGGAGTAGAGCAGACATAGGGCTGCCAGGGCTACAACTTGAATTATTGAAAGAAGTTTATAAGGTAAATAAAAATATTGTTTTAGTATTAATGAATGGGAGGCCGCTAACTATTCCGTGGGAAGCAGAACACGTGCCAGCTATACTAGAAACTTGGCATCTAGGATCAGAAGCAGGTAATGCTATTGCAGATGTACTTACAGGCGCATACAATCCTTCGGGGAAATTGCCCATGTCATTTCCTAAATCGGTAGGCCAAATTCCTGTTTATTATAATCATAAAAATACTGGTCGGCCATCTACAGAGCCTGGGCAAGTGTTTTATTCGCATTATACTGATATAGAAAACGCACCTCTTTACCCATTTGGTTTTGGCCTAAGCTATTCAACCTTCCAATATTCAAACATTGCTATAGATAAGAAGCAGTTAATTGCTGGTGATACTTTAACAGTTTCGGTAGATGTTGCTAATACCAGTTTGGTAGATGGCCAAGAGGTTGTTCAATTATACATTCAAGATATGGTTGCTAGCTTATCAAGACCTATTAAAGAGTTGAAAGGCTTTAATAAGCTAGAAATAAAGGCTGGAGAAAAGAAAACTATTCGCTTTAAAATTACTGAATCAGATTTGTCTTTTTATAGAAAAGATTTAACCTATGGAGCTGAGTTAGGTAAGTTTAAGGTGTATATAGGAACCAACTCTAATAAAACTTTACAAACCGAATTTGAGCTCATTAATTAAGGACTTAAAGAGCTTTAGTCGAAATATAAATAAGTATCAATGAATTTGGGCTTTATAAGCTTGAGTTTGACCAATACAATAATTCGACACTCGTTTGATGTAGCATAGTTGTGTAATATTATATGCTTTGATGTATTGTTGATGTATATAAAATATTGGGATTCCAACTGCCAATCTTCACATTTGATTAATTAGAAATCTATAAACAACAACTCAGTTATAATAAAACCAATTAAAGTATGCAAAAAGTTTTTACTAAGTATTTATTAGGAATAACACTATTCTTAATAGCAACTCAAGTGTTTGGGCAAGACCATATTATCTCTGGTGTTGTTACAGAAATTGGGTCAGGAGAAACCATTCCTGGAGCTACTATTTTAATAAAAGGAACCTCAAATGGAACGATAGCAGACATTGATGGGAAATATGCCCTAAAACTGGAGGGTGAAGGCAATATTCTAGTTGTAAAATTTGTGGGTTATAAAACGCAGGAAATAGAAATTGGAGACCAGACCCAAATTGATATAGCCTTAGAGGAGTCAATTCAACAGTTAGGAGAAATTGTAGTAATTGGGTATGGCACCCAAAAGAAAAAGGTAGTAACGGGTGCTATCGTAAGTGTATCAGCTGAAGAAATTACTTCAACACCAGTACTTCGAGCCGAACAAGCATTACAAGGACGTACCGCTGGGGTGCAAGTAACAAATTTATCGGGGCAGCCAGGCGAAACGCCTACGGTAATTATTAGGGGCACAGGCACAACAGGTAATGCAACCCCTTTATATATTGTTGATGGGCTACAAGTAGATAATATTGAGTACTTAAACCCTGGCGATATAGAATCGATGGATGTACTTAAAGATGCGGCCTCTGCCGCCATTTATGGTGCAAGAGCTGCCAATGGAGTGGTATTAATTACCACTAAATCGGGCGAAAAAGGAAAAATGAGTATTTCATATAGTGGCTATTATGGGGTGCAAAACGTAGCTCGAAAAATTGATATGCTTAATGCCGATGAATATAAAATGATGATGAACGAAGGAGCCAGAAATGCAGGGCATACGGAAGAATTCGATTTAAATGAAATTCCTGCACATGATACCGATTGGCAAGAGGCACTATTCCAAACCAATGCATCTATATTTAATCATCAGGTATCCGTTATGGGAGGAAGCGAAAAATCAACCTATGCGTCTTCGCTCTCTTATTTTTCGCAACAGGGTATTATAGGTGGAAAAAAGTCGCAATTTGATAGGTTAACCATACGAATTAACTCAACACATAAAATTAATAAGGTAATTACTGTTGGTAATAATTTAACATACTCTCATATAATTCGTAGAGGCATTTCTAGTAATACCTCTTTTAATGGCGCCTATAACGGAGCTCTTAATTTAGATCCACTAACACCCGTATATGAAACCGACCCAACAATTCTAAATCAATCACCTTATGCTGATAACCCAGTAGTAGTTGATGGCAATGGCCAAGTATATGGCATATCAGAAAATGTGGGTTCTGAAATTGTTAACCCTTTGGCACTTATTGAAATTGATAATGGGGAAACTAGAAAAGATCAATTAGTAGGTAATGTGTATGCCGAATTAGAAGTAATAGAAGGCTTAAAATTTAAAACAGATTTGGGGTTTAATTTAGCTTATGTATTAGGCGATAGCTACAGACCCCAATTCTATTTGAATAATGCACAAAATAATTTAGGTGCCACATCTGTAAGTAAATGGATTGGCAGATTCACCACTTGGCAATGGGAAAACACCTTGGTTTATACTAAAAAAGTAAATAATCATAATTTTGGTGGACTGGTAGGTGTTTCGGCACAAGAAAAAAGATTTGAAGACTTATCAGGGTTTGATTCAGAAGTACGTGTATCAGATCCTGATCATGTGTATTTAAACTTGGCTACTGGAATCGAGGAGGCGCAATCAGGAGGAGGAGCAAATCATTATGCGCTCTATTCTTTATTTGGAAGGGTGCTTTATGATTATAAAGAAAAGTATTCATTAACAGCCATTATCAGAAGAGATGGATCTTCTAGGTTTGGTGCTCTTAATAGATTTGGCATTTTTCCCTCTTTGGGGGCAGCTTGGATAGCCAGCGATGAACGTTTTTTTCAAAATTTAGGGCCTGTTAATTTATTAAAACTAAGAGCTTCTTGGGGTGTAAATGGCAATGACCAAATAGATAATTATCAGTTTACCTCTACCATTAACCAAGGCCGAAGCTATACGTTTGGCTCAGGTGTTGAAGTAGGAGCATCTCCAACGAGGCTTCCCAACCAAGAAATTCGTTGGGAAGAGTCAGAACAGTTAGACATTGCATTGGATCTTGGTTTTTTTGAAAATAAATTAACTGCCACCATTGATTATTATGAAAAAACAACCAATGGCTTGCTAGAACGCTTATCAGTGCCCGGCCACATAGGTGTGGGTGCTCCCATTGCAAATGTTGGTACCGTAAAAAATAAGGGCGTTGAACTTTCCATCGATTGGAGAGAAAAAATAGGCGATTGGAATTACTCCATCGGATTAAACGGTGCCTTTAATAAAAATGAAATGATTGAAATGGGAGCTCCTATTCAAGGAGCAAGTTGGGCACTAGCGGGTCCCGTAACTCGAACAGAAGTAGGTTTCCCCATCGCTTATTTTTACGGCTTAAAAACAGCAGGCATATTTCAAAACACCAATGATGTTTTCTCTCATATTAATAGCGATGGCAACCCACTACAACCCAATGCAGCACCAGGAGACGTTAGGTTTGTAGATATTAATAACGATGGCATTATTGATGAAGATGACCGTACCATGATTGGCAACCCCACTCCTACAATTACCATGGGCTTTAACACAAACGTGAATTATAAGCGGTTTGATTTTTCGATGTTATTAACAGGCGCTTTTGGCCATGACATATTTAAAGGATTAAACCGTAGAGATTTGCGTTATACAAATATGCCTAAAAGTAGTTTAGATAGGTGGACAGGCGAAGGAACCTCAAACACATTACCTCGATTTACATGGGCTGATAATAATAATAATAATAGGGTCTCCGATTTATACATCGAAAATGGAGGCTTTCTTCGAATCCGAAATATTCAGTTTGGCTATTCATTGCCCAATTCTATTTTAGATAAGATAGGTGCTAGTTTTTGGAAATTTTATATTTCTGCCGAAAACCTAGTCACATTCACCAATTATACAGGAACCGATCCAGAGATTGGAGCAAGGTCTTCATTCGATATTGGTATCGATAGGGGCGTATATCCACAAGCAAGAACATTTCGGGTAGGAACAACTATTACATTTTAATTTAAAAAGAATAACAGATGAAAACTAAACTACTATTATTAAAAACATGGGCGTTCGCTATTCTTTTTATTGGGTGCTCCGATGAATTCTTGGATAGGCAACCACTAGATGCCATAACAACGGGCAATTTTTATAAAACAGAACGAGAAGCACAGCAAGCATTAGTGGCTGTTTACGATGTATTGCAGTATCAATCCGTAGAAGCTTGGGCGCCTCCAGGCATAACCTCCGATATGCTATCGGATGATTCCTTTGCTGGTGGAGGAGATTCAAATGATGGATTGGAAGAAGATCAATTAAATAATTTTAACATCTTTACCACCAATCCAATGCCCTATTCTATATGGAAAAAAAACTATATTGGCATTTACCGAGCCAATTTATTATTAGAACAATTGCCAAATATTGAGGCAACAGAGGCATTTAAAGAGCGCACCGTAGCAGAATGCAAATTTTTACGTGCCTACTTTTATTTTGAACAAGTTAGGTATTTTGAAAATATACCCTTGCTAACAGCTACCATAAAAGGGCCTTCGGAATTTGACCAATCGCAAAATACTCCTGCCGAAGTATATAACCAAATAGCCTTAGATTTGGTAGAGGCCATTGAAGTATTGCCAACAGTTATTCCTGCAAATGAAATTGGTAGAGTAAGTAAATGGGCAGCAGAGTCGCTTTTGGCAAGGGTTTATTTATTTTATAATGGAGTTTATGGCGCAGAGCTTGATGCAGGTGGGCAAACCGTAGATAGAAATAGAGCCCTCCTTTATTTAGAAGATGTAATAGCCAATAGTGGCCATGCCTTACTAGCAGATTATGCTGATATATTTAGATTAGCCTCTGAATATAGTACAGAATCCGTTTTTGAAATTGGTCATGGAGATAACCCCGTTTGGTGGGATTGGGGCTATACCGTTGGAGGCGAAGGAAACTTAGCAGCCCAAATGCAAGGACCTCGTGCAAAAAACTCCTCCCTATACGATAGAGGGTGGAGTTTTGCTCCCGTAAGCAATAAACTAGCAACCGATATGGCTGGCGACCCAAGGCTAGCCAGCACTATTCTTACCCAAGCCGATATATTATCAGAATTTGGAGCTGGTTTAGATATTGGGTATCAGCACACAGGAAATTATTCTAAAAAATACTCCTCCGATGCAGAGCATTGGGGTGATGGTGGTCAGTTTGAACTGAATAGAACCTGCAATTTTAGAGTTATTAGATACTCCGATGTATTGCTTATGGCCGCAGAATTAGGCAGCGGTAATGCGCAATCATACCTTGATGCTGTACGTGCTAGAGTTGGCCTAACTAGCGTGCCTGTAACTATTGATAATATTTATACAGAAAGACGACTCGAATTTGCGTTGGAAGGGCTACGATATTTTGATGTAATTCGTAGAGGAATGGCGTATGCTTCTCAAGAACTAACCGTTATTGGAGATAGAGGCCCCAATTATGTGGGCGATCAAGTAATTTTTGATGTTACATTTAATCCTGCAACCAAAGGATTTTTACCAATACCTCAAATAGAAATGGATTTGTCGGGTGTATTTGTGCAAAATGCAGGGTATTAAATGAAATTACTTATTAATAAAGTAGAAATTGATTAGTTTAATATATATAGCCTCAAATTGCTAATTACATCATTAAGATTAGTTTTGATGTAGTTTTGATGTAATAATATTTAATAAATGATGTAACATAGATGCACTACTTTTATGCCACTAATTACTTTGCTACCTATAGTTTTGACTAATTAATTAAAGAAAATAATTAACGCTAATTTTAAATAAACAGAAAAATGCATTGGTAAAAGATTAATACATAAAACAAAAATAATTTTTAATTAACCCAAATTATGATGAAAATTTACAATTTTAAAAAGTTTTGGTACGCTTTACTTATGGTGCCAATAATTATGATTACCTCTTGTAAGGAGGATCCTGTCCCTGTTCCGGCAGAAGACCCCGTAGCAAGTTTTCAATTTGAATTAGATGCTACTGATTGGCAGAAAGTAACGTTTACAAATTTCTCAACCAATGCAGAGAGCTATGCCTGGGATTTTGGCGATGGCACAGGAACTTCTACGGATAAAGACCCTGTATATACCTATGCCGAACCTGGAACATATACGGTAAAATTAACGGCCACTAACGCTGCCAGTGTTGCTAAAGAGCAAACTAAAAATGTTATAATTGCCGACCCATTGGCAGCCCAAAGAGCCTTAATTGGTGCTGATGGAAAATCTTGGTATTTAATAGCCGATGTTTCTACAGGGGTTAATCCAATTCAAGTTGGGCCCGAAAATAGAAGCCAGATATGGTGGTCGTTAGGAGGAGCACAAGACCTTTGTGTACGTAAGTGTTATATGGATGATACGTGGACATTTAATACAAATGCTACATTTACTTATGACAATAATGGTGATTACTGGGCTTCTGGTACTGACTACTGGGCAGCAACTACAATAGATTGTTTTGATGCCACCGATGCTGCCAATTGGGTTGGCTCTGATGGGCAAGACCTTACCGACTGGAACTCAGGAACACACCCATTTGTGTATGATGTACAAGCGGCAACATTAACAATTACTGGTGGTTTTATAGGTTTGCAAAAAGTAGGCACAGATGCTGAAGTTACAGAACCTCAATCTTCAGTTACTTATAAGGTTATTAAACTAATAGAATCAACTGCGGTAGATACTTTAGTGTTAGAAACTAGCCTTAATGACGGTACTGCCTATTGGCAGTTTAATTTAGTGAGCTACCACGATGTAGCCGATAAAGTAATAGTGGACGAATGCCCAGCACCAGCCATGGTTACGTTTGAACTAAACTTTAATGATTACATTGCTGGTGGTGGTACTGCAACTACACCAGAAGTAAATGGCACGTTTAATGGATGGTGCGGTAATTGCTGGTCTATGACAGATGATAATACCGATGGTATTTGGACCATTACCAAAGAATTAGCAGTTGGAGATTACAGATTTAAGTTTTCTGCTGATGGTTGGGGCGATCAAGAAGACCTTACAGATGTAACGGGATGTACCGTAGTAAATGATGGCAATACCGATAGAACGTTTACGGTTGTATCTGGTGTTGATATGACCATTGGGGCCGTTTGCTGGGCTAGTTGTGACGACTGCCCATAAAAATTACTTATTTAATATACTTGGTTGATTAATAGGGGGTTCGAAAATGTCGGACTCCCTATTTTTAACTTTTAAAAACCCGCTTCATGCAATAGGATTTGTAGTGAGAATGCAAAATGCAATAAATCAGGAGTTTATCTTAGTAAAGCATAGCACCGCTATGGTTAAGAAGATAAACTTAGTGAAACGACTGATTTGCAGCAGTTTGTATTCGGAATAGAATCTCTATTGCATAAAGCGGGTTTAAATATAATTTTAACAGATAGTTTTCTTTAGAATGAACAACAAAGCACGATTCCTATACTGGTTATTTTTTGCGCCAGTAGCTTTTTTATTGCTTACATCTTGTAAAAACGATGCAGCAGAATCTACTATTGATCCCGAAAATCTACAAGTTGATATAACCATTTCTGAAGATGGTTCAGGCATTATAGATGTTATTGCCACTGCTAATAATACCACCAATTATACATTTTATAGTAATAACAGTATTGGTGATTCAATTACAAATACAACAGGGGTATTTACCTACACATACGCCATTACGGGTGTTTACACATTGCAGATAAGAGCCTACGGCAGTTCGGGCAGGTATCTAAAACAAGAATTCGAAATAAACATCGAAGTAGATGGAGGTAATATGAACCTTGTTTGGCAAGATGAGTTTAATGGAAGTGCATTAAATACATCTGATTGGTCGTATGATAATGGTGACGGTTGCCCTAACCTTTGCGGCTGGGGTAATAACGAATTAGAGTATTACAAAGAAGAGAATGTAGAAGTTGCCAATGGTTATTTAACCTTAGAAGCAAGAGATGAGAGTTTTGGAGGTAGAAATTATACCTCTGGTAAAATAAAAACACTTGGAAAAAAAGAGTTTAAATATGGCCGAATTGACATACGAGCGATTTTACCCAAAGGACAAGGCATTTGGCCTGCACTTTGGATGTTAGGCACCAATATTTCAACCGTAGGCTGGCCTGCATGTGGAGAAATTGATATTATTGAATTGATTGGAGGCGGTAGTGGGCGAGATAATAAAACGTATGGCACCATCCATTGGGATAGCAACGGTTATGCAAGCTATGGAGGAAACTACACACTTAGTTCAGGAATATTTAATGATGAATTTCATGTTTTTACCATTATTTGGACCAGTGAATCAATTACTTGGTTTGTTGATGATGTTCAATTTCATATAGTTGATATCACACCTTCTGGTATGAGTGAATTTCATGAAAACATGTACCTTATTTTTAATGTAGCGGTAGGTGGCAATTGGCCAGGCAGCCCCGATGCAACTACTGTTTTTCCACAGCAAATGGTAGTTGATTACATAAGAGTTTTTCAAGATAAATAAGGTAGAGCAAACTGTGCTCAAATTAAATATATACCTTGCTAGATCAGTTGAATTATAGAATTATCTAAAATATTAAGAAATAATGGGCTTAAAATTATTAATTGTATTTACAGGAATTATCGCTTCACTATTTATTTATAAAAGCACCGATAAAGAATTAGTTTGGAGCGATGAATTTAATAATACTGATGAGCTAGATACAACCAAATGGAAATATGATTTAGGTAATGGATGCCCTGAGTTATGTGGTTGGGGAAACAACGAGTTGCAGTATTATACAAGCAACCCTTCTAATGTTAGAGTTGAAAATGGCCATCTTATAATTGAGGCACATGCAACAGATAGTACAAAATATACCTCTGCAAAACTTATATCTACCAATAAAGGCAACTGGTTATACGGCAGAATTGAAGTAAGAGCTAAATTACCAAGTGGTGTTGGTACTTGGCCTGCTATATGGATGCTGCCTGCTAAAAAGGAGCATGAAGGCTGGCCTAAAAGTGGCGAAATAGATATAATGGAACATGTGGGGTTTGACCATGGTAAAATTCATGGAACAGTGCATACAGAAAGCTTCAATCATATGAAAGGAACCCAGAAGGGGAAATTTATTGAGGTAGAAAATGTTGAAACTGAATTTCATGTATATGCAATTGAGTGGAACACCACAAGCATCTCATTTTTTGTAGATGATGAAATGTACAACCAATTTGAAAACACCAAGCAAGGCTATAGTGAATGGCCTTTTGATAAACCCTTTAAGTTAATTCTAAATATTGCCGTTGGTGGTATGTGGGGAGGGCAAAAGGGAGTTGATGATTCAATTTGGCCTCAACGAATGGAAGTAGATTATGTTCGTATTTATGAACTTTAAAATTAATACTAAATGGCAATTGATAAACAGCATACCAATAAACGTTATATTCTAGCTATTACCGCAGTAGTTACCTTAGGAGGACTTCTCTTTGGGTACGATACTGGTGTAATTGGAGGCTCTCAACTTTACTTTACCGAATACTTCAACTTTACCCCTTCAGAACAAGGATGGGCAGTAAGTAGCGCACTCTACGGTTGTTTAATAGGGGCACTAATTGCAGGTTGGGTTAGTACTCGTTACAGCAGGAAGAATGCCTTATTAATAGCCGGATTTTTATTTGCTGTTTCAGCACTGGGTTCTGGTATGCCAGAATCACTATCAATGCTAGTTATATTTAGAATTATTGGAGGATTAGGTGTAGGAATTGCCTCTATGGCTGCTCCCATGTATATTGCCGAAATTGCGCCTCCAAAAGAAAGAGGAAAGCTTGTTTCTTATTATCAGTTAGCAATTGTAATTGGCTTTTTCTCTGTTTTTTTAGTTACCTATATTATTGGTGGTGGCAACACTGCTGGTTTAAGTGCAGAAGAAATAGAAGTAATACATATCTATAATGTAAACCGTGGTTGGAGAATAATGTTTTGGTCAGAGTTAGTGCCAGCAACTTCATTTTTTGTGCTATTGTTTTTTGTGCCTAACAGCCCTCGTTGGCTACTTATGAAAGGGCGAGATGAGGAAGCAAAAAAAGTGTTGAACAAAATTACTTATTCTAGCGAAGAAGCAGATAAAGAATTTAATGACATAAAAAAATCTTTATATCAGGATAAAGACAAAATAAAAGTTTCTGTTTTTTCGAAAGGAATAATATTTGTGTTGATGCTAGGGGTAACCCTTTCCATACTTCAACAAATTACAGGCATAAATGCTATTTTGTATTACGGAGCCGAAATTTTTAGCAATGCACTTGGGTATGGGCCAGAAGATGCTCTAAAACAACAATTATTATTAGGTGCAGTTAACCTTGTATTTACGTTTGTGGCTATTTATCAGGTAGATAAGTGGGGCCGTAAGCCGCTTCTTATAATGGGTACTTTCGGCATGTTTATTGGCATTACTACCGTAGGGTTATCAATCTATTTTAACCAGTTAGGGGTTGTTTCTTTGTTAGGCATACTCACATTTATAGCTTCATTTGCTTTGTCAATGGGGCCAGTTACTTGGGTTATATTATCAGAAATATTTCCAAACAAAGTTAGAAGCCAGGCAATGTCAATTGCGGTGGCTGTACAATGGTTGTTTAATGCCATAGTTGCTAATTCGTTCCCAATATTAAATAGTAGTAAACTAAATACAGAGACTTATAATGGAGCATTGCCCTATTTTATATTTGCTTTTTTTAGCCTTGTTACCATAGTATTTGTATGGAAATACATTCCTGAAACAAAAGGTAAAACCTTGGAAGAAATGGAAGAGATGTGGGATAACTAATATGTATTAACCAGACGGACATAAGACAAAAAGATTAAAGACATAAGACTCTTATTTT
>CAZGDC010000069.1:7485-11187 GCA_964524405.1 uncultured Roseivirgaceae bacterium | reverse complement strand
ACTAGCTTGACTCTTATTAATTATTCAGTTAAATTGTTCTACAAACAATTGTTATAATTTTTAACTAGTGCAATTTAAGCCCTTATTATACCTCATAATTATTTTAACATCTATTTCTTGGTCAACTGTTTTTTCGCAAGAAGCAATATTTTATGGGGCAAAAAATGAATCATTAGCAAGGGCAACCATTGCATTAAATGATTCGTGGGCATTATTTTACAACCCTGCGGGTTTAGCGTATCATAAAACTAAACTAATGGCTGGATACCAAAGTAAATACACTTCACTAGGCATTAACGATGGTGTTTTTGGCTTTGCTTTCCCAATTAAAAATACGGCCTTAGGCATTGGTGCCTCTTATTTTGGCGATAACCTATTGAGTAAAACAAAATTAATAGCGGCTGCTGCTCATCGCGTTGGTAAAACCTCTTTGGGTATTAAAACTACTTATGACCAATTACGCGTGAAAGAAATTGGCAGCAAAGGCATACTTTACATTGATATTGGCGGTCAAATAATTATTACTGAACAGCTAACCTTGGGTATGGTCATTAATAATATTAACCAAGCAAAATTTGATACCCTTGCGTTAAGCAGTCCTAATACAGTTGTTCAACTAGGAATTAATTACCACCCTCATAACAAACTAAGCTTATTAGCTCAAGTTGAAAAAGACATTCTTAATCCTGCCGTTTTAAGACTAGCACTCGAATATAATATTTCTGCCAATGTAGTTATTAGAACTGGCGTTATTCCTTCTCCAACAGCGGTATTTGCTGGGGCAGGCTTCCATAGTTTTAAAATAACTATTGATTTGGTTGGCTCTTACCAACAATCATTGGGTTGGTCTGGAGGGGTTTCGATTGGTGTACCCATATCCACTGCCTATGAAGAGTAAATTATGTTTGCTCTTCATGTTTGTTATTCCCATGCTTTCAACAGCACAACAAGTTACTAAGCCTATTGATATAGAAGCACATATTAATAAAATTTTACGAGCTAAGGGAGAAGAAGCTTATAATCAATCTTATTATGAGTTATTGATGCAATTCTATCATAATCCTATTGCAATTAACATGTGTAAGCCTTCAAAACTAAGTATATTAGAACTAGTATCTGCCCAGCAAATAAAGGATATAATGGACTATAGAAGCGTTCATGGGGGATTTCAAAACAAGTATGAACTTTTATCTGTTTCTTCACTTTCAGTCAATGATATAAAGGCCATACTCCCCTTTTTAAGTTTTAGTAAGCCCGTTAAAGTAGCGGATTTATTAAAAAACACCATACGTACTACTAATACTAATTACTTGCTTATTTCAGGTTCAACAATACTTGAGCCCGCTGATGGATTTATATCCAATAAATTTGCTGGAGACCCATACCAATTTAATTTTAGATTAAAATTTGTCAATCCTGGTCATACAAGCTTAGGGCTTACCTTGCAAAAAGACCCTGGAGAATTACTATTTAGAACAGATTCACTTTATAAAGGCCCTGATTTCTATTCATTTCACTATTACATTCAAAATCAAGGAAAGGTTAAGCAATTAGCTTTAGGAGATTACAAACTACAGTTTGGGCAAGGGCTGTTACTAGGTGCGGGGTTTTTAGTAGGAAAAAATGCGAGTTCCATTACTTCTATCCAAACTACCTTAATGGTTCAACCTTATACTTCTCTTACAGAGTTTAGATTTTTTAGAGGAGCCGGAGCCACCATTAGCATCTCGCATAACCTAGATTTATCTTTATTCTATTCCAATAAAAGAAGTGATGCTAGTATTGGCGAATTAGCAACTGAGTTTACATCTATCAGAACTAATGGATTGCATAGAACGGAATCGGAACTGCTGGCCCATAACTCGATAAGAGAACAGATGGCAGGGGCAGCACTTACCTACACCAATAACGTATTAGAAGTAGGCGCAATAGCCTTGTATAATAAATTCGACACCCCTTTTAACCCCAAATCTACGCTAGCAAATGTATATAGATTTAGGGGGCAAGAAAATTATAATCTAAGCCTATTTGGTCGATATCATTATAAAAACATTACTATTTATGGAGAAGGAGCCTACACCTTACATAATGGATTTGCGATAAACTCAGGTGTAATTGCTAGTTTAAGTAAAGGGATAGATTTTTCATTTCAATACCGATACTTCGACCCTAATTTCTATTCTTTTTATGGCGTAAGTTTTGCTGAAAGTTCATTTTTGGAAAATGAAAGAGGCACCTATTGGGGTCTCAATATAAAACTTACTTCTTCATTATCCATTATGGGGTATTTCGATATGTATAAATTTTCTTGGTTAAAATCAACCATCCCAAACCCCAGTACGGGCAATGATGGATTAGTAAGAATAAGCTATAAATATAAAAAATCAGCACTGTTCTATACACAAGTGCAAACGGAAGAAAAAGAAAGGAGCATTACTGGTACCGTTGTGAAAGAAGCAACCAACCATAGGCTTATCAAATATGTACTCAATCTTGATTATAATTTAGAAAACAACCTCACATTTAGGTCGCGGCTGCAATGGACTAAAAGCTACTTTACTAAGAACGAGGTTGGTCTATTAATTTATCAAGATATAAACCTAAAGTTGCATAAAGTTGGGCTTACAGGAAGATACGCGATTTTTGATACCGATGGCTTTTTATCGAGGCAATACCTATTTGAAAAAGGAATGCTCTACTCTTTTAATACTCCTCAGTTTAGCGGTAAAGGCATTCGATATTATTTAATTATAAAATACTCCCCTTTTAAAGGAGTGGTTTTTAGAACCAAATGGAGCCAAACCATTTATTACGATAGGTTTTCCATAGGCAGTGGCTTGTCAGAGATTGAGGGTAACAAAAGATCAGAATTGACGGTGCAATTGAAATATGATTTTTAGATTTGCAATTTCTACCTTTGCCAAAATTCTGAAATAAATTCAGGATGACTTTTAGAATGATTTATCAAAAAATTAGTATGCCAAAAATAGAAGTTTGTCTATCTCCTCAATTAATTCACCTATTCGACCTTAAAGGAAAAATAGTGGTTGTAACCGATATTTTACGTGCCACTTCATGCATGACCTCAGGAATGGCTTCGGGTGTAGCAATGATTAAGCCTGTGGCTACCTTAGAGGAGTGTGAAGCGTTAAAAAAGGATGGTTATTTTACTGCAGCAGAAAGGAATGGGCAAAAAGTAGAAGGTTTTGACATAGGTAATTCGCCTTACAGCTATATGGAAGAACGTTTTGCAGGCAAAAAAATAGCCACTACCACCACTAATGGCACCTTGGCAATTACCAAATCTGTAGCGGCTAACGAAGTAATTATTGGCTCTTTTCTTAACTTAACTACTGTTGCTACTTATTTGATAAAAGAAGGCAAAGATGTTATTATCCATTGTGCTGGGTGGAAAGGCAATTATAGCCTAGAAGATACCTTATTTGCTGGTGCATTAATCGAAAAAATACAAACTAGTTTTGAACTTGGCGATGATGCAAGTTTTAGTGCGGCTGCTGGTTACCGCTCGGCAAAAAACAATTTATTAGTAACTATATTGGGGTCATCACACGCCAAGCGACTAGAGAAGCATTCTATTAGAAAAGACATTGAATTATGCTGCACAATTGACAAATTTAATGTGCTCCCATTTCTTAAAAATGGCGTGCTTATTAAAAAATAAACATCACTTTTTCCAACCTT
>CAZGDC010000069.1:0-7385 GCA_964524405.1 uncultured Roseivirgaceae bacterium | reverse complement strand
CCTTTGCCATGAATCAATTATTGTTTAGTTTATATTTACATTGAAAGGCATTACCAAAAAGTTGCATTTGAGAATTGAATTCAGCTTTAATTAAACTCCTCGTAAAT
Organism: uncultured Roseivirgaceae bacterium; assembly: GCA_964524405.1. GTDB lineage: Bacteria > Bacteroidota > Bacteroidia > Cytophagales > Cyclobacteriaceae > JAKISE01. The sequence goes on along the minus strand of CAZGDC010000069.1, from coordinate 7,278 downwards.
GAATAAATATTTATTATACTTTTTAATCCTCATTCTTGATCTTCTTTTAATTTATCTTTTTATAATTGATTGGAAAATTGCTTTGGTCTTCCTCCTGTTATTAACATTTCCCCTGCTTGCATTAAAAAAGACCCTTAAATTAAATACGCAACATTCAAAATAGCAGTTATACCATATTAACTGTGTTTCTGTATCATGCAAAAACTCGTACAACCGTGCGAGAATTTCATGAATAATGCAGGTTAATTTTATTCACTACCACCCTTATTTTTTAAAAGAAATGAATTATCAAAGGGTTCCTTTAGTTGATTTCTGATTAAAAATTCATCGTAGCTTTCTTGGAAATAACTAATTTTCGGTAATAAAACCAGTGCATTTTCATAACTGGCAATGGCATCCAAAATCAATCCTTTTTCTTCATAAAACGCTGCTAATATCAAATTATTTAAGGCAGAATTTCCACCTAAGCTAGCTACTAATTCTAATAAAGAATCCTCAAGTTCTTGTCTTTCTTCCCCATCAAGCAGGCTTATAGCAATTTCTTGAGAGATTACAGAAGGGTCAGATTTTAAATACACCCTCACTATAATTATATTCATTATAGCTCCTTCGGCTATTTTCTTATTTTTAAAATTGAGGGCATAAGATGTGCTGGAGGTTTCCATTTTTAAAATCTGATCTCCTAAAATATTTTTGATTGAAATAATATAGTTCTTGTTTTCCCCTTTATGAACCCAAGTAATTATAGCATTACTGTTTAAAAGTTTTGCCGTTTTAGGCGCATACAAATGAATATCCGTATCGTATAATCCTCTTTCGCCAGACCCGGTTACACTTGCATACTTTCTACGATTACTCTCTATTACTTCAGGAGCCATTTTACTAATTACAAAATCTGCATATTTTGAAACAACGCTCTTTGAACTTTCCCTTAGTTTTTCAGAAAGCAGGGCAATATCATAAATGGCATCTTCTTTTAATTCCAATGTTTTTCCACTATTATGCACAAGCCCCATATAGCTATTAGAAACTAGCTTTACTTTATCCCCTTCTTTTAATTTTGCTCCTGTTTTTAACGGTTTCCATTTAGCATCTACGGTTTTTACTTTGTTTTCCCCTTTATTTACCAATACTCGAAAAGCATAATCTTGGGCAAAACCAACTTGGCTCAATATACCAAAAACAATTATAATCGATGCAATTTTAGTATTCATAACAATTACTTTTAGCGGTTACAAAAAAAGCCTACGTTAAGCAGGCTTTTTTAAATTAGTATATTTTAGCTGCTAGTGTGTTAATTATCAGCATCTACTTTCGAAGGGCTTTTGAGCCTATTTCGTATTAAAAATTCATCATATACTTCTTGAAAATACTCCACATCTGGAGAAAGTTTTACGGCATTTTCATAACTTGTTAACGCATCTAAAACAAGTCCTTTCTCTTCGTAAAACTCAGCCAATATCAAACTATTAATAGAGGTTTCACTTCCGATGTTTTCTTCTAATCCTTTTAACTCTACTTTATACGTTTTGGCGTCTTCTTCAGTCATTAATTCAATGGCTGCATTTTTAGAGGTTATAGATTCATCCTCTTTTAACGACACATTTACAATAATCAAATTCTCAATAATTGCATTTTTAATTTCTTCATTCATAAAATTAACGGTGTAAAACGAATCAGAAGTTTCTGCCACTAATATTTTTTCTTCAAATAGATTTTTAAGGCTAACCACATATATGGCATTTTCTTTAACAGGCTCCCATCTAATAATTGCTTTATTATTTAAAATTGCTATGGACTGTGGCATGTATATATCAATAGAGCCATCTAATAGTCCTCTTGTGCCCGCACCTGTTACGCTAGCATACTTTCTTCTATTTTCTTCTTTTTGTTCTGAGCTCATTTTACTCATCACAAAATCAGCATATTTAGAAGCAATGTTTTGTGAACTCGCACCCATCTCCGTTGATAGTTTAGTTATATCATAGGTGCTAGCTTCTTTCAGCTCCATAGTTTTACCACTAGAGTGAACCAAGCCTAAATATCCATTGGCTACTAATTTTACTTCTTCGCCTTTATTTAATCTTGCTCCCGTCTTCAGAGTCTGCCAATCAGATCCACTCCCTTTAACCAAGTTTTCCCCTTTACTAGCCAACACTCTAAAAGCATAATCTTGAGCTATTGCTCCTTGAAACAACATACCAAGCGCAATAAGAATAAATGATACTTTCTTAATCATGATATTTTTTATTTAATAAGTACAAATTTATACAACTTAGCCTAAATAGGTAAACGGATACCAACCTATTTTTTGCTAATTTCTTTTTATTTTCTTTAAAGTCCAACAATACGCATTCATTACCACACCATAATATACCTCCAATACATCGCCAGCAAGCAGTACCAGTACAATAGTTAACGTTAAATCTAGCTTATAGCTAAACCAATGAAAAAATAATATAATAATAAAAATAAAAACTAAGGCTTGCGCAAGTTGGAGTATTTTTGTTACCCCATCATACCAATCAGCATATCTATAATAAATAATGGTAAATACTAACACATTAATATAGGCTATTAAAAAAGCAAGAAGATAGCCAACACTTTTATTCATGGTATCTATATAACTATTGTTTAATATCATAGATATAATATTAGCATGCACCACAACCCCATACATATCAGGATTAGCCCTGCCTGCTTGAATGCTATTTAGAGGGGTAAAATACTTATCTTCTACGGTATATTTATCATCGAAGCTATTACCCATTACACCCATTAGTACAATCTTATCTTTAATTAAATCTGGCGTAAATAAGGTATCGAGTAGCTGATAAGCATCTATGGCAAAAAACCTTGTTCCTAACCTAGTTTTCCCATAGTCCATTACATTTCCACTATAGTTTACTATTTCCTCATCATTATTTCTATCCAATAACTTCTGCACGTTTTGAGGACTTAAATACCTTGCTAATGCAACTGAAAATGCGTAAACCGTATCCATTTTTTGAGTGGCAGAATCGTACAAGTATTGCCTTGGAAAAAATGAACGACAGGATTTGAAATCATGTTGTTCCGATCCCGAAGTCTCATTTAAAAGGTTTACAAATGCCGTAGGCTGATTTTGCACAAAAAAAGGATGAGAATACTCCACATCATTCCAAAATCCGTCTTTTACATCGGGTGCTAGCAACTTCTGATACACAATAATATTAGCAGATTTAGCGATCGCATCAGCTAACATCATATCTCCTAAAGTATCAAGTTTAAGGTAAGGAAATATTAAATCAAGCCCAATTACTTTAGGGTCAAAACTATTAATTATATTAATTTGTTGGGCAATTCCTGCTCTACTTAAATTACCCACATTAACCACCACAATATCGTCTTCTGCGGAAGGCACTTCTCGCCATTGGGGATTTGAAAACACCTGATCTGTTACCTCATATCCAGCGAGGGCATCTGCAATTGGATCTAAAAAATCGAAAATGACTAAAAAGCTTTTTGCAAAAAACAAAAAGGCAACAATAAAAAGAGTACCAAAAAACGACCTAATCCAATAGCTCCTTTTTTTTACAATCTGCCCAATGGTAAGTTTTAGCTTTCTTTCTTTTAAAGATTGTGCTTCTTCGCAATTCATATGCTAGGTTTTGGTAATAATCCTCAATTTACTAATTACCTTAGCATTTTAACAAATGAAATTAACACAAATTTTAAGTTAGCAGTGTTTATCCATATTATTATCTTATAATAGTTCAAAAAAATGAGCTTTAAAAAATTTTCAACGGACGAATTGGTTCAAAAAATTGAAGCGGCAGATTTTGTAGGTTTAAGTAAAGGAATTACATTGATTGAAAGTTCTTTAAACGAAGATCGATTACAAGCTGAAGAGCTATTGAATAGGCTTTTACCTAAAACGGGCAATTCTATTAGAATTGGAATTACAGGTGTGCCAGGTGTTGGCAAAAGCACATTTATTGAAACCTTTGGCGAATATTTAATTAAAGAACACGGAAAAAAAGTAGCTGTATTAGCGATTGACCCTAGTAGCCAGCAAACGAAGGGCAGCATATTAGGCGATAAAACAAGAATGGAAAAATTAGCGGCTAACCCCAATGCATTCATTCGCCCTTCCGCATCTGGTGCTTTTTTGGGAGGAGTGGCCAATAAAACACGAGAAGCGCTGCTTTTATGCGAAGCGGCTGGTTATAATGTTACCATTATCGAAACGGTTGGGGTGGGACAATCCGAAACCATGGTAAAAAACATGACCGATATTTTTTTATTATTGATGCTACCAGGAGCTGGCGATGAACTGCAAGGCATAAAACGTGGAATTATGGAAATGGCAGATTTATTAGCCATTAACAAATCGGATGGCGAAAATTTGACTAAAGCAAATTTAGCGATGGGCGCTTACAAAAATGCACTTCATTTATTACCTCCTCATCCGTATGGTTGGCTGCCTCAGGTAAGCATGTGCTCTGCTACTGAGGATGTTGGAATTAGTGCAATTTGGGATACTATTAATCGCTTTTATTCTACCATAGGAACATTAAACCTTAAAGCAATAAGAAAAGAGCAAACTAGGAACTGGCTTAATGAAGCTTTACAAAACAGATTGCTTAAAGATTTTTTAATGCACCCTAAAGTTGTAAAACAACTCCCTATTTTAGAGCAACAAGTGTTAGAAGGACAAATTATTCCCTCCTCTGCTACTCAAAAATTGATTACGTTAGTATTTACTTGAGCTCGAACTTTGGATTTTATACCATTTTAATTATGAGATGTCATAATTAAAATGGTATAAGGTGATTTGTGAGAATAATGTAGGCTAAGTTAAATACGGATAAACAAATAACTCAGATAAAATTTATCTTACGCCCTCAAATTTCTCCGTATTTGGTGATAAAGTCTTGTTAAAATAGCAGAAAAAATAAGCCTATTATCCGCACTTTGCAATAGATATAATTAATCTAAAAATTAATCTAAAATCAAGTACTTACGTCTTCTTCACTTGCACACAGTTCATTCCTTTCATCCCTTGTTCTAGCTCGAAAGAAACTTTATCTCCTTCTCTAATTTCATCAATTAAACCGTGAACGTGCACAAAGTATTTTTCTTGCGTTTCTAGTTCTTTAATAAACCCAAACCCCTTAGAATCGTTAAAAAATTCTACCCTGCCCGTTTTTATTTTTGAAGATGGCTCTACTATTCTTTTAGGAACACCTATTTCGATGCTGCTTGCCTTAATTATTTTTTTCTTAATGGTTGGGTCTGGCGGAGTATCCACAATATTCCCATATTCATCGAGGTAAGCCATCATACTGTCTAACGCCCCTCCTTCTGAACTAGCTCTACGCTCTTCTTTTTTGGCAGCCTTATCCTGACGCTTTTTTAATCTTTTCTTTTCTTTTTCCTTTTTGTTAAATGTCTCTTGCGACTTCGCCATACTTCTTATCTAATTTGTTTTTATCCTCATTATTTCAATAGCAACGTATCAATTATAGTAGCTATAATAAGTTCTATAATATAAATTTATGCTTTCAGATGACAAAAGTACAATTTTTCAGCGTAATTCACCTGCAATAAACCCAGTTGTCCACGCTGCTTGAAAATTATAGCCTCCAGTTATGCCATCAATATCCATTATTTCGCCCGCAAAATAGAGATTTTTACATACATTACTTTGCATTGTTTGCATATCAATGCTATGCAAATCAAGTCCTCCACAGCTAACAAATTCCTCTTTAAATGTCGTTTTCCCTTGAATGGAATAAATATCATTGGTTAAAATATTGGTAAGTTTATTAAGTCCCTTCTTGCCAATATCACCCCATATTTTCGATTTAGAAAGCGCTACTTTTTCAAGTAAAAATAACCAAACTCTACTGGGCAAGTTGAACGGTTTGAAGTTGCCTAGCTGTTTTAAGGGGTTTTTAAAAATGATTTTATCAAGATTCGCATGCACTTCTTCATAATTGGGTTGATTAACCCAATTTACTTGTACCTTAAAATCATACCCTTTTTCAAAAAGAACCCTTGCGCCAAAGGCAGAAAGCTTTAAAACAGCAGGGCCGCTCATTCCCCAATGTGTTATCAATAAAGGGCCATCAGCTTTAAATTTAGTGCCTTGAATACTTACTAAGGCATTTTGAACTACCAAACCCATTAATTTAGTAATGGGCTCATTAGGCAGATTAAAGGTAAATAAAGAAGGTACAGGTGTTACAATTTGGTGACCTAATTTTTTTAAATAATCAAAAGCTGTGTTTTTAGAAGAACCTCCAGTAGCTATAATTACTTGATTTGCCTGTACAGGATCTGTTTCTTCTTTAAACCAAAGTTGCCATGTATGATCATCTAACTGATTTATACGTTGCACCCCTTTATTTAATAAAATTTTAATGTCTAATCGATCCACTTCTTTAAGTAAGCAATCGATTATGGTTTGAGATTGGTTAGAGGCAGGGAATGCCCTATTATCGTCTTGAATATATATAGGAACTCCTCTATTTTGGAACCACGTTATAGTAGATTGATTATTGAATTTGCCAAATGCCTTTTTCAAAGCTTTGCCTCCCCTTGGGTATCCGTTCACTAGTTCTTTTATGTTTTTACAGCCATTGGTAACATTACATCGACCTCCACCTGAAATTTTTACTTTGGCAAGTAGTTTAGATGTTTTTTCAAAAATAATTACCTGCGATTCTGGATAATTTTCTTTAGCCCTTATGGCAGCAAAAAATCCTGCTGCCCCTCCCCCAATTATAGCTATTGTTTTCATTTTGCCATGCATTCTTCTATTTAATACCATATTAACATTGAAATGCCGCATTATATTTTTTCTTTTTCACAACCTCATCGTTAAAATCATTTACCATAACCAGTTATGCTAAATGATTTTGCCTCGATATTGTAAAAAATAGTTCAATCTAATTATTGCGACATCTCAAGATTAAAATGGTATAACTAATCAAAATAAAGGGTTTATTTAATCAAATAAAGGAGTATTTAGCACCTTTCTATTGCTAACTTACTAACCCGAAGGGATTCACTTTGAGTGCACATGAGCAGTTTAAGAACGCTCGGGCTTACGCTTTGTTGTTTTTTGCACATTAATTAATTCAGCCCCCGACATTAAGTCTGCTAACACCTTAGTTTTAGTAAACTGCTCTAAAATTATTTTAATAAAAACAGTTATTGGTATAGATAATATCATACCAGGAACCCCCCATATAAACCCCCAAAACATTAGCATAATTAAAATAGTTATTA
>CAZGDC010000068.1:0-11292 GCA_964524405.1 uncultured Roseivirgaceae bacterium | reverse complement strand
AATGAAAAAAAGTATGACCATATCAATACTGTTTACAAGCTTGCTTTTAGCAATGTGCTCTACGCCTGAGCAAAAAAATAAACATGTGAAAATTATTGAAAAAGTGCCACCACAGGCTCAGTTGGATAAACTAAGCACAGCCTATTTTGCAAGTGGCTGCTTTTGGTGTGTTGAGGCAATTTATGAACGTGTAAAAGGGGTCGAAGAGGCAGTTTCGGGTTATGCAGGAGGTAAGGGACAAAACCCTACCTACGAACAAATAGGAACAGGAAAAACAGGGCATAGTGAAACAGTTAAAGTGTATTACGATCCCAATATTGTTTCCTTTAAAACCTTGGTTAAGGTATATTATGGCTCGCAAAACCCTACTACCGTAAATGGTCAAAGCCCAGATTTTGGAACGCAGTATCGCTCCATTATTTTTTATCAAAATGAAGAAGAAAAGGAAATAGCAGAAACATATAAAAATGCATTAACTGATGCTGGAAAATACGATAAGCCAATTGCTACGGAAATTATTCCGTTTGAAAAATTTTGGGAAGCAGAAGACTATCACCAAAATTATGAAAAACTTAACCCCAATAACCCTTATGTTCGAGGGGTATCCATACCTCGGCTTAAAAAGTTTCAGGCCAAGTATCCAGCATTGCTAAAAAAAGAGTAGTAACGGAACCAATTTTTATAGTACAAAAAATATTCCGAAAGATCTTTCTCTATTTTTTGTACCCTCCTTTTTTATTTCCCTTATCTTATAGGCATTTCTTTCCAAGTATTTTGCAAGTCATCTCCAATAATTATACTAGGGGTTTGCTGTTTACTATTTACCACCGATATTTTAGTAACATGCTGGGTTATATAATTAGACAATTCTAACCAATTTGTATTTCCATTGGACTCTTGTAGTTTTTTTAGCAAAAAATAGGTAAATAAACCATGCGATTTTTCGGTATAAGGGTGTGCTGTTTCAACCCCAGAAGAAGCCGATAAAACAATCATATTCCCTCCAACTATTTCCTTTTTTGGCTTAATTTTTACCCCTCTTCCTGTGGTTAACATTCCTGTTCTGCTACTACCACTAAAGCAAGCATCTAAAAATACGGCAACACTTTTTGACTGGTATTTGCTTAGCCCAGTATAAATATCTGCCAACTTAATACTTGTGCGTACATTGCCCGAGTAACCATCTACGGGTAATAAATAGGCAGATTTAGTTGCCTCATCGGGCATGCCATGGCCTGCATAATAAAAATATACTTTTGCTTGCCCTTGATACGCCTTTATTACATTCGTAATCCAATCAATTTCGCCTAGCATTTGCCCATAGGTTGCATTTGTAATAAAATGAATATGCTTACTAGGAACCCCCAATACTTGATGTGCGTATTTTTTAAACGTACTAGCATCATTAACTGCATAAAGTACAGAAATCTCCTTTAGATAATTTTCATTCCCAATAATTAATGCAAAAGCATTATCATCTATACTTCCCAAATTTGGTATGTTAATATCTATATCTGCTATAATTTTTGTTTGTTTCTCTTTTAAAACAATTTCTTCTTCTTTTGTTGGCAAACGGGTTGGGTTATTAATGGTTTGAGCCAATGGTTCTTCCTGCTTAGTTGATACCAAGTATTTAAAATCACTTCTTTGACTTAACTCATTAACATTAAAAGAATCTACTACAAGCATTGCATTAGAAACCGCAAATCCAATTCCATCACCAAAAAATGGGTCTGCTTTAAATTTGCCAATTAGCTTTTCATTAATAAAAAAATAAAAATCACCTTCAACCCTCCTAATCGTTAGTTTATTAAATCCATGTATATCAATATTATCATTTAATCTGTTTTTTATATAGAATTTAAAATTAGAAGCACTCGAGCGTTTTGTTATATTTACTTTTTGAGCCAAAGTATATCCAAAACTGAACTGGTTTTTATCGTAATAATGCCTCCCCCAAACAATGCCAAAAGCACCGTTTTTTCGAATATTTTGGGAGGCAAATTTTACAACCATTTCAATTTCAAAATCCATGTGTTTATAAATTTTGAATGATTTATAAACAGATTTAGTTTTACCAACTGAATTTAGATAGTAATTACCATCTTCTATTTTACCCGTTTGTGTGCCGTAATCTTTCAGCCACCAATTATGGGTATTATCGTTGAAATTCTCGTTAAGTATAATAGACTTTTGCTCCAAGTTAATTTCATCATAAACCATCGGTTTCCAAAGACTTTGGGCTTCTGCATAGGTACTAAAAAAGGTAGCCCATATAGCGAGTAATAGCTTGTTCATAAAATTTGGGACATCACATAACTTATAAACCCTCAAAAGGAATCTGTCTTTTTAATAAATAATAATAGGCGTACATATTACCCATTGAAGTTTGATTTTCAACCACAAACGAGTGCACATAAGTCCACCCTTCTTCGGTCATATAGTTTAATGCGTCAACAGCGGAATTAAAATTCTTTATTTTTCCAGATTGTTCATCTCTTACTTTGGCATAAGTGCCAATCCATAAATTTGATTGATTACCATAATCTATGTGCATTTTCATCTTATTACTCATAAATCTTTGCTCAACAATAATTTGACAAAATACGTCTCTATACTTCGGGTGCTCTCCTTGGTTTTCGGGTTGCGCATAAATTAAAAATGATGTAAACATCAGAATTGCAAATAAAATAAATTGTGTATGTCTCATAATTATTCAATTAATAATTAAAATTATATAGTGTAAATGTAAGTAATATATTGTACAACCTTATTCTCTAAAAGTAGCCATTTAAAATTTATAGAGTACATTTGGTAAAATAAGCCCATGTAAAGTGCCCTTTTTAAATTCGTCTATAATTATTGTGTGCATTGTTTTTGTTCCCCTTTTAACACATGCTCAAAAACAATTTAAAACTCATGGGAAAGCTCAGGTTAAAATAGAAGATAATTATACGAAGGAAACCACAAAACAGAAGGCGAAAGAATTGGCCATTATTAATGCCATTGAAAATGTGTTAGGCTCTTATGTTGAGCAAGAAACAACTATTAAAATTGAAGAGGGGAACACTAATTTTAAGATTGTAGGTAACACAAAAGTTAAAGGAGATTGGCTTAAAACAAGTAGTGAAGCATACGAAGAACATCGTGTTGCTTCTAAAAACAAAGTGGGGAAGGGTAATATTAATGAAATATGGATTACCTGTACTATTAAAGGGGTTGTTCGCGAAATAATTAAGCCAGCACTCCATTTTGAAGCCATAACCTTAAACTGCCCACAAAAAATTTGTAGAACTACCACCTATTATAATAACGAACAATTTTATTTAAACTTTTCAACTCCTTCGGATGGTTATTTATCTGTATATATTGTAGAAGAAGATAATGTGTATCGCCTTTTGCCCTATGCCGAAATGCCTGCTAATTATGTAGATGCAATACAGGTAAAAGCAGACAAATCTTATCTATTATTTTCGCCATCAGAGAATCACGATTATTTTCATGATTTTTCGCCTAATCAGGTGGATGAGATAGTTATGACAACCGATGTAGCAAAAGAATACGCTGACCTTTATGTGGTCTTTTCAACAAGCCCTTTTGCAAAGCCTATTCTTTCCGATGGGGTTAAGTTACAAAGTGGTAGTTTGCCAAAATCTCTTTCAAAAAATAAATTTGAAAAATGGATTGCTGATAATCGTATTTATAATGCCTCCTTTAATTATGAGATTATTCCTCTTGAAATCCTCAATAAATAGTGCTGTTTGTTATTAATGTTATAGTTTTCTTTATATCGTCATCCTCATTTTTACCTTTACTTTCTGTTTGCTAACCCAGTTTTTTATTAGAAAATCCCTGTCTAGCCACCCACCCTGTATTATGGCGTTATATTATAAAACGGTTTCAGTAAAATTTTTTATTCTGCCTAATGAATAAAGCGAGGTTAAACCACCAAACAACTAGGGTTAGCAAACAGACTTAAACTAGTTGCTACCGATACAAATCCTTACATTTGCACCTTTAAGTTTACAATGAAAATAACCGATTTTATTACCCTTTATAAAAACAGCAGCCTTGTGTTAGGGGCTGCAGAAGCCATTAAGCCCAACCATCCATTTCGATTAAAATTAAAGGGCTTGGTGGGTAGTTTAGATGCCGTGGTGGCGGCTTCGGTATATGGACTAAATCATCAAAATTATTTATTTGTACTGCACGATAAAGAAGAGGCAGCCTATTTTTTTAACGACCTTCAAAACTTACTTCAAGGCAAAGAAGTTTTGTTCTTTCCAACCTCCTATAAACGACCTTATCAGTTTGATGAAACAGAAAACGCCAACATTCTACAACGGGCAGAAATACTTAATAGAATAAATAATAAGGCCTCCAGTGGAGAACTCATTGTTACTTATCCAGAAGCCCTCACCGAGCGGGTAATCAACAAAAAGTCGCTCCGAGAAAATACGTTTACCGCAAAAGTTGGCGACCAAGTAGATGTAGCTTTTTTAGAAGAATTATTGGCAACCTATGATTTTGAAAAATCAGACTTTGTGTATGAAGCTGGGCAATTTTCTATTCGTGGAGGTATTGTAGATGTATTTTCGTATGCCCACGACTTGCCTTATCGATTGGAGTTTTTTGGAGATGAAATTGAAAGCATTCGAACATTTGACCCAACTACACAGCTTTCTGAAGAAAATTTAAAATCAATTAATATCATCCCTAACATACAAACCAAATTAGTATTAGAAGAACGCCAATCCTTTTTTGATTTTGTGCCAAAAAACACAAAATTATGGTTTAAGGATATGGCCCTTACCTACGATGTGGTTGATACATACTTTAAAAAAGCAACAGAAAACTTTGACCAGGTATTAGAAATGTCGGGGCAAACTAAAGTAGTGTTAGAACCTGCTGATTTATTTGAATCTTCTGAAACCTTAAAAAAAAGCATTCAAAATTTTCCCATCATCGAGTTTGGCAATCGCTTTAGTAAGGTAAAAGCGCAAGAAATTGACTTTGAGGCTAGGCCACAGCAAAGTTTTAATAAAGACTTTGTATTGTTGGCCAATACGCTAGCAAAAAACGATCATAGTGGACTCACCAATATAATTGCTGCGGAGTCGCCCAAGCAACATGATAGGCTTCAAACTATTTTTGAAGAGGTGCAGCCTAACTTAACCTTTCATTCATTAGTAATAGGATTACGCGCTGGGTTTATAGATAAAACGCTTCAAATTGCTTGCTACACCGATCATCAAATATTTGAACGTTTCCATAAATATAAAGTCAAGAATAACCACTCAAAATCGAAAGCACTTACACTAAAGGAGCTTAGAACACTAAACCCTGGCGACTATGTTACCCATATTGATTATGGAATTGGCCGATTTGCCGGCTTAAAAAAAGTGCAAGCAGGCACACGAATGCAAGAAGCCGTTCGCCTTATTTATAAGGATGACGATATTTTATATGTGTCAATCCACTCCATTCATAAAATATCAAAATATAGTGGGCAAGAAGGAGCTCCTCCATCAATGAATAAATTGGGCTCGCCTGAGTGGGAAACCAAGAAAAAGAAGGCTAGAAAGCAAGTAGCAGACATTGCTCGTGACTTAATAAAACTCTATGCAAAACGTAAAAAAGTACCAGGGTTTGCTTTTTCGGCAGATACTTTTATGCAAGCAGAACTAGAGTCTTCTTTTATGTATGAAGATACGCCCGATCAAGCCAAGGCTACACAAGATGTAAAAAATGATATGGAACTCGATCACCCAATGGATAGATTGGTGTGCGGAGATGTAGGCTTTGGAAAAACAGAGGTGGCCATCCGGGCTGCGTTTAAGGCCGTTGCCGATAGTAAGCAAGCTGCAATTTTAGTGCCTACCACCATATTGGCTATGCAGCATTACCGAACATTTAGTGAGCGAATGGCTAAACTGCCTGTGAACATTGAGTATGTAAATCGTTTTAAAACACCTGCTAGCATTAAAAAAACATTAGAACGTGTGGCTTCGGGCGAAACGGACATTCTTATTGGTACGCATCGCATTGTTAACAAAGATGTAAAATTTAAGAACCTTGGGTTAATGATAATTGATGAGGAACAGAAGTTTGGCGTAAAAGTAAAAGAAAAGCTGAAAGAGCTAAGGATAAATGTTGATTCACTAACCCTTACGGCAACGCCTATTCCTCGTACCTTACATTTTTCGCTAATGGGTGCTCGCGATTTAAGTATTATTGCTACTCCACCACCTAACAGGCAACCTGTTACTACTGAAATTCGCGCATTTAACGAAGCCTTAATTCGTGATGCTATTTCATTTGAATTGCGCAGAGGAGGGCAGGTGTTTTTTGTGCACAACAGAGTAAAAGATATTGAAGCGATTGGCAACATCATTCTTAAACTAGTGCCAGATGCGCGTATAGGTGTTGCTCATGGTCAAATGGAAGGGCATAAGCTTGAAAAACATATGATGCGTTTTATCGAGGGTGAATATGATGTGTTGGTATCAACCAATATTATCGAATCGGGGCTCGATATTCCAAATGCCAACACCATTATTATTAACCATGCACACATGTTTGGTTTGTCAGATTTACATCAAATGCGAGGGAGAGTTGGGAGGTCTAATAAAAAAGCGTTCTGCTATTTGCTGTCTCCGCCAACCATTGGGCTTTCTACCGATGCCAGAAAAAGATTGAGCACCCTTGAAGAATTCTCGGAACTAGGCGATGGGTTTAAGGTAGCTATGCGAGATTTGGATATTCGGGGAGCAGGCAATTTATTGGGCTCGGAGCAATCTGGTTTTATCTCTGATTTGGGATTTGATATGTATCATAAAATTTTAGATGAGGCCATTCAAGAGTTAAAGGAATCGGAATTTAAAGAGCTATTTGAAAAAGAACTTAATGAAAAAGTAAAAGAGTTAGTTGAAGACTGTGTAATCGAGTCGGATTTAGAGTTACTGATTCCTGAAGATTATGTGAAAAATATTACGGAAAGGCTTAGCCTTTATACGCAATTGGATAGCACCAAAGACCAAGAAGGGTTAGATGCGTTTGAGCAGGAAGTGGTTGATCGGTTTGGGCCTATGCCACCATCGGTAAAAGAACTACTTACCTCTGTTAAACTAAGATGGCTAGCAGAAAAATTAGGGTTTGAAAAAGTAATGCTGAAAGCAGGTAAATTAAAGTGCTATTTTGTGCCACAAGAAAAAAGTTCTTATTACACAGGACCTGTTTTTGGGAAAGTGCTAACGTTTGTTCAGCAGCACCCTAAAAAGTGCCAAATGAAAGAGTTTAAAGGGAAATTAATTTTAACCATTCAGCAAATTGAATCGGTGGAAGCGGGGCGCGCAATATTAGAAGGGATTAATGCTTAAACTGTTCAATTGCTTTTAAAGCAGCTTCTTTCCCAATCGCTAACATTTTATCTGATTTATGAAAATCCATTGTGTCGCAGGCCTTACGTGATATTTTGATGTGAATATCAGGTTTATTATTTGCTAAAATTTGCGCAGCAAGCATATCTTGGGTTAAATCAAACGACTCATTAAGCATCTCAAAAACGCCTAAATTATTTTTAGATTTATCTTCGTTCCTCCAGGCTAAAAACATGTTTGCTAAATCATCTAGCCTTGATTGTTGTGATTTTGTAATTTTTACCTTAGGTTTTGGAAGGTGCGCATTCAAATCTACCACAACAAGTAAATCATTGGTGTGCCGTTTTACCAAATCAACAGGAATAGGGTTTACAATACTACCATCAACATATAATGTTTTATTTTTTGCTACTGGTTTTAAAACAGTAGGGATGGACATAGAGGCGCGTATCGCATCTCTTACATTTCCACTCGTAAAAACAACCTGCTTTTTATTAATTATATCGGCTGCCACGGCTGCAAAAGGGATGGGCAATTCTTCAATAGATCCTTTAGGTACAAAAGGGTCCATTTTTTTAAACACCTTTTCTCCTTTTATAAAACTATTGCTAGAAATGCTAAAATCCATTAATCGAAATACATCCCAATAGTTTAATTGGGTTAGCCAATTTTTATACCCTGTTAAGTTTCCCCCTGCATATATGGCGCCAATAACAGCCCCTACGGAGGTTCCTGCTATTGATTTTATGTTAAACCCCGCTTTAGTAAGCTCTTCAATAATGGCAATATGAGCAATCCCTCTTGCCCCTCCACTACCAAGTACTAAAGCGATATCTTTTATTTTTTTCATAAACCTACCATGCCAAAATTACCAAAACGAATTATACAAAAAAAGCCCTCTAAAAGAGGGCTTAATATTTTTGATTATTTTTTCATTATACCCTAGGAGTCTCCCTAAGTTTATTAGTAAAAATCGTTCTACGTTCTCTATGGTTACAATAAGAGCATTTGTAGTAGTTTAACAGCTCTCCTTCTAGGTCAACGGTTGCTGTTCTAATTATTTCTTCGTTTTCAACTCTTAATGTTCTGTATCCGCAAGAAGGGCATTCAACTGCCAAAGAGGAGCCATCATATTTTTCTATTTTCACCTCTTTAGTTTCTTCATCTAACCACACATCATAATCTACCGAACGCATCGCCTCATCTTCTATTTGCTGATTTGAAAGGTAAGCATCTTCTTCTTCCTCACTTACTAATTTCATTTTATTTCCGCTTTTGCTTATCCTTGGCTTATGACGAAGCTTATTCAATCCCTTTTCAACATAAAATGGATAATAAACTTTAATTAAGCTGTTAAAAATTAAAGCGAAAATGGTGGTAAAACTAGCCGTTACAAATAACCTTACAAATAAGAAAATCATTGCTTCTTTTACTGTTTCCGGAAAAGAAACATTAATCCAAAGACCCACACCAATAGTAATGATTAACATGCTATACCAAAACATATTAATTTCATTATCATTCATATAATCATGTTTCTCTTTAGGGTCGCTTGTAAATGCTTTTTTTAAGAAGTAACGAAGAGATATTAATACACCAACTACGATAATTAAGATTGAAAGTCTAGTGATCCAAACATTCCAAATTTCGAGAAAGTCTAGGTAAGATTGATTGTACTCCATTTTTTATTTTTCTAGGTTTTTGTTAATGTGTTCGCAAATATCAAAATATAAAGCACAATTTATGCAAATACTTGGTAGGAAAAAAACAGAATACATTAAAAAATTAAAATAGTTCGTAAAATGTTAATTTTCTACACTACTTCTAGTATTAATAGAGGTGTCCTTAATAACTTTTAGCGCTACTTTGGTTATTCCGTTATTTATAAAGCCAAGTTTTTTTGCAGCTGATTTAGACAAATCAATGATTCTGCCTTTTACAAATGGGCCTCTATCATTTATTACAACAATTACGGTTTTTTTATTGCTTAAGTTGGTTACTTTAACTTTAGTGCCAAATGCTAATGTTTTATGTGCTGCCGTTAACCTATTATGTTTATAGAGTTCTCCACTAGCGGTAGTTCTACCTATAAATTTATCAGCATAATAAGAGGCTATTCCTTCTGTAGGTATTTTTTGGGCATTCGCATTTAAACAAAGGAGCAGTATGCCAAAAAAAGTTAGAGCCCTAATTTTACACTTTTTTTTCATGCTAATATTTATTTTGTTAAATGTGATTTATAAAGGTAAAGCCATTAGTTTTGTGCGGCAAATAAATGTCCTTATTTGCTTATGTTACTAGAATCCCAAAAACCCCTTTTTGAAGCACTAACCTACGATGATGTGCTTTTATTACCTCGCTATTCCGAAGTTTTACCAAGAGACGTTTCCACTAAAACACAGCTTAGTAAAAATATTACGCTAAATGTTCCGTTTGCTTCGGCCGCTATGGATACCGTTTCAGAAACGGAAATGGCCATTTCAATGGCACTTGAAGGAGGCATTGCCTTTATTCATAAAAATATGACCATGGAGGCTCAAGCAGCCCAAGTGCGAAAAGTAAAACGCTCTCAAAGCGGCATGATTCTCGACCCCATTACCTTGCCTAAGGAGGCTACCATTGGTGAGGCAAATACAATCATGCGCGAAAATAAAATTGGTGGTATTCCAATTGTTGATGATAATTATGTTCTTATCGGAATTATTACTAACAGAGATTTACGGTTCTTAACCGATATGAAACAATTGGTGGGTGAGGTAATGACCAAAGACGATATTATAACGGTTGCTGAAGGTGTTGCCTTGGCCGATGCTGAAAAAGTATTAATGCAGCATAAAATTGAAAAACTCCCCATTATTAATAACAAAGGAGTACTTACAGGATTGGTTACCTATAAAGATATTTTAAAGAAACAAGATAGACCCAACGCTTGCAAGGATGAATTTGGCCGTTTAAGAGTGGGAGCAGCTGTTGGTGTAACGGCCGACTTAATGGATCGGGTAAAAAAATTAGTAGAAGCAGGTGTTGATGTAGTGAGTATTGATACCGCTCACGGGCATTCTAAAGGTGTAATTGAAGCTTGCAAACAAGTAAAAAAAGCATTTACTACCATAGATGTTATTGTGGGCAATATTGCTACCGCAGAAGCCGCTGTGGCATTAGCTGATGCGGGTGCTGATGCAGTTAAAGTGGGTGTGGGACCAGGGTCTATTTGCACCACCCGTGTGGTGGCAGGTGTTGGTATGCCCCAACTTTCAGCCGTTATAGAAACCGCCAACGCCCTAAAAGGCAGAAATGTGCCCGTAATTGCCGATGGAGGTATTCGGTTTTCAGGCGATGTAGTAAAAGCACTGGCGGGTGGGGCGAGCTCTGTAATGGTAGGTTCTATGTTGGCAGGCACCGAAGAAGCACCTGGCGAAGTGATTATTTATGAAGGAAGAAAGTATAAATCATACCGAGGGATGGGCTCGATTGAAGCCATGGAAGATGGCTCTAAAGACCGATACTTTCAAGATGTTGAAGAAGATGTAAAAAAATTAGTGCCCGAAGGCATTGTGGGAAGAGTGCCCTATAAAGGCTTGGCTTCAGAAGTAATTTTTCAATTAGTTGGCGGCCTTAAAGCGGGTATGGGCTATTGTGGATCTCCTGATTTAGAAGAACTTAAAAATTCAAAATTTGTAAAAATCACCAATGCAGGTATGCTCGAAAGCCACCCACATGATATTAGTATAACAAGAGAGGCACCCAATTATAGTAGGTAAAAAAATGTCAAAGCTTATTCATTGCCTCATTTCGTAGCAACGCAAATAAATATTAGCCGATAATAAACGCACTATAAGGGCTAAAATTCTTCTGAGATGACTTGCATTGAGGCAAAGTGTCAATCCATTTTTACTTTCAATAATTGTTATTA
>CAZGDC010000067.1:0-11774 GCA_964524405.1 uncultured Roseivirgaceae bacterium | reverse complement strand
AAAATTAATTTTAAATGTTTAATTCAATTTTAAATATTGGTGTAAATGATGAGGTAACTCAGCAGCTAAAAAGGCAAATTAGGCTAACCAATTCAATAATACTATTGCTAATTTTTATAGGAGTAATGCTACTCTTTCCAATTGTTTTTGACGATGGTTGGGGTGTTGGGGCAAATGTGATTGTATTTTCTATTTTATTATTAACATCATTCATAGGATTTAACCACCTAGGTTTTTACAATTTTAGCCGTATTGTTACCGCCACCTACCCAGCTTTTATAACCATGGTAGGCAGTATTTTAATAAAAAAAATGGACCCTAACGATGTTGTGCCATTCGATTTCATAGATGCACGAATTATTCTAATAAGTTTTTTATTGCTTCCTTTCATTTTGTTTTCCATTCAAGAAAGAAAATTATTATTTTCCACAATTGCTTTATTATTTGCACTTTTTTTAGCTTTCGATCCAATACATCGGTTTTTTGGTGTTGGGTATGCTGATTTTTTTGGTGCACTGCCAAAGTCGTATATTATTATGGGTATTTTTGTAGATTATACCGTATTGTTTCTGGCAGGTTCGTTTTATTATTTTAAATTTAGTATTGAAAATTTACTACAAAAAAACATAGTACTTAGTACAGGCCTTGGTAAAAAAAACATGGAGTTAAGTGCTTTGTTTGAAGAAGTGGAGCAAGCAAATGCGAAGTTAACAAATCAAGTTGAAGTAAAAACAGCCGAATTAAAGAACTCTAATGAGGAATTAATTAATCACAATAACGACCTTCAACAGTTCTCGAATACGCTTTCGCATAATTTACGTAGCCCAGTGGCAAATCTATTAGGTTTGGCACAACTTTTTAAGGCCGATAAATCAGAGGAAAGCAGAACACAAGTGGCAAATCATATTTACAGATCTGCTATCACTTTAGATGAGGTAATTAAAGATTTAAACAAAGTAGTAGATTTAAGAAATAATTTACTCCAGATAAAAGAAAAAGTTGATATAAAAAAAGAAATTGAAAATATTTGGTTTGTGCTAGACCAAAATGTAAAGCAATGCAACGGTAAGTTAATTTTAGATATTAAAATACCTGTTTACTACGGAATACGACCCTATTTTAACAGTGTGCTCTACAACATTATAAGTAATGCCATAAAATATAGGAACACCAGTAGAGATTGTATCGTTCGAATAAGTGCCACTGAAATAAATGATACATATTTAATAGTTGTTATAGATAACGGAATTGGTATTGATTTAGAAAAGCATGGAGATAAGTTGTTTGGAATGTATAAACGTTTTCACGACCATGTTGAAGGGAAAGGCCTTGGGTTATTTTTAACCAAACAGCAAGTAGAAGCTATGGGCGGTAAAATATCAGTTGAAAGTAAATTAAATACAGGCACACAGTTTACGATTAAACTGCCTTCATTTCCATTAGCAGAAATCAAGAGTCAGTTGTTCTATGAATCTGACACGGCAAATATTTACTTAGATGCTGTTAATAATATTACCACATTAAATTGGAAAATAGTACCTACTGCTGATGAGTTTAAAGAAGTGTTTGCTAATAATATAGACGTATTTAATTCTTACCAATCGGAGAAATGGATTCTGGAGTTGAGCAAATTAAGAAGTGTTTCTAAGCAAGAAATGGATTGGATATTAGAGCATGCCGTTGCTCAATATGCCAATACGGGGGTGCAAAAAATAGTAGTGGCAAGAAATTTTGAAAGCAAAAATAATGCTTTTTGGAAAGAGTTTAGTGATGCCATAAAAGCAAGATCCATTGATATAGCATTTTCTGACACCACACAAGAAGCCAAAGAAATTCTTTTAAAAGTATAATCTGTTAAATTCTAACTAGTGTTAAGTTAAGCATACTTTAGACATACCAAGCCTTGTTCTTTTTCCCTCATACTTCTTTAAAAAACATGTCCATAGCTACGGCTATGCCCCTGTTTTTTGCATCGTCTGAGAGAAAAATAACTACGACTTATACGCCACAGTACACTTAACTTAACACTAATACAGCAATTTTGTATTATCTGATAAACACATAGTGCTACTTGCTAAAAACTCAAAGAGGAACGTCATTTCGTAGTGTAACGGAGAAATCTTTGCCACTTATAGTACTGGCTACATGGCTTCCTTCACGGTATTCGGAATGACTTGCAGGAGCGAATTTAATCGCAGGGCGATAGCCTATTTGGTTTAATTCCCCGACCCTTTGGGTCGGAAACAACTTTGTTTACGTAGTAAACTCCTACTGATACCCCGTCAGCTTGCTGCGGGGTTATTCATTGGAATGCTAAACATTTTTGCTGTATTAGTTAGAACTTAGCCGTATAATCTTAATAATTGATGCATTTAGATTAATTGAATTAATCAGGATAAAACAGCTTTTTGCTTACAAAGCTATATTTTTGCAGGATGAACAGATTTGAGGAGGATAAAATTGAGTTAATGGCACCCGCTGGTGGGTTCGATTCTATGCAGGCAGCCATTGATGCAGGAGCAGATTCCATCTATTTTGGTGTAGAGCAATTAAATATGCGCGCCAAGTCGAGTGTGAATTTTACCTTAGATAACTTGGAAGAAATAGCACAAAGATGTGGTGAAAAAAATGTGCGTACCTACCTTACCCTAAATACCATAATTTATGACCACGATTTAAGCATTATTAAAAAACTACTTAATCGTGCAAAAGAAACAGGCATTACAGCCGTTATTGCCTCCGATCAAGCAGTAATTCATTATGCTACATCAATAGGGGTGGAAGTTCACATCTCAACTCAGCTTAATATTACCAATATTGATACCGTTAAATTTTATTCATTATTTGCCGATACAATGGTGCTCTCAAGAGAGCTAAGCTTAGGGCAAATAAAAAAAATAGCAGATGGAATTGTTAAAGATAATGTTAAGGGCCCCAAAGGAAACCTGATAGAGTTAGAGATATTTGGCCACGGTGCTTTATGTATGGCTGTTTCTGGCAAATGCTATCTTAGTTTACATACCCAAAATTCCTCTGCCAATAGAGGGGCATGTAACCAAAATTGCAGACGCAAGTATAAAGTAATTGATTTAGAAGATGGGCATGAGCTTGAAATTGATAACGAATACATTATGTCGCCTAAAGATTTATGCACACTTAATTTTTTAGATCAAGTAATAAATACTGGGGTAAAGGTGCTAAAAATAGAAGGCAGAGCACGATCTCCAGAATACGTATCAAAAGTAATAGGCACTTACCGAGAAGCTATTGATGCCTATTATAATGGAACGTTTAATCAAGAAAAAGTAGCAGTTTGGATGAGCCAGCTTGAAACGGTGTATAATAGGGGTTTTTGGAGTGGCTATTATCTAGGGCAAGAATTAGGAGAGTGGAGTGATAAGCCAGGCTCCTTAGCCACCAAGAAAAAAGTATATTTGGGCAAGGGAGTGCATTATTTTCCTAAGCAAAAAGTAGCCCATTTTAAAATAGAATCGCAAGCAGTAAGCGTGGGCGATTCCATTTTAATTACAGGGCCAACTACTGGGGTTATTGAAATGGAGTTGCCCCCCATGCGAGTAGATGATAAAGAAGCAGATAAAGCCGTTAGAGGATCCAATATTACATTTGTACTAGATAAAGTAATTCGGTCGTCAGATAAAATTTATAAAATGGTGCCAGCCTAATGGTTATAATTACACAGCAAAGAGATAAATGCATAGGCTGTAATTATTGCGTAGAATTTGCTTATGACCGTTGGCGCATGAGTAAAAAAGATGGGAAAGCAACATTACTTGGTGCTGTTAACCGCAAAGGATTTCATACCGTTAAAGTGCGTGAGGATGAGCTTGAGGAAAACATAAAAGCAGCGGAGGCCTGCCCTGTAAAAATTATTCATGTTAAACAAATTTGATAGTTGCACGTCATTCGTTATTTTACAGCGTCATTCCTCCGATGACTATCGGAGGAATCTGTTAATTATTTAATCGGATTTTTATGAAAAAAATATTTTCATTACTATTTTTTAGTTTTATTGGTTGCGCTTCAGTTATTGCCCAAACTACTCTACCAAATCTTCCGCCCTCTATTAAGTGGCAACAAATAAATACGCCTCATTTTAAAATTATATATCCACAAGGGTTCGAAAATCAAGGGCAGAGAATGGCCAATACGTTGGAGCATTTGTATAAACCCGTATCTAAATCGTTAAATGCAGCACCGCGAAAAATTCCGATTATACTTCAAAACCAACATGCCATTTCAAACGGGTTTGTAACTCTAGGCCCACGGAGGTCCGAGTTTTACTCTATGGCGCCACAAAACTATAATTTTGCAGGCACCAACGACTGGTTGGATATGCTAGCGGTGCACGAGTTTAGGCATATCGCACAATATGATAAAAGTAGAACAGGCTTTACCAAGTTTGTGGGTTATTTATTAGGCGAGTTTACCCGAAATGCCACCGCAAGTGCCTCCGTGCCTTCTTGGTATTGGGAGGGCGATGCAGTAGGCATAGAAACGGCACTTACACATAGTGGACGAGGCCGGTTTCCCAATTTTTCCATGGCATTTAGAGCTAACCTCCTAGAAAAAGGAAGTTTTAATTATAGCAAACAATATTTACGGTCTTTTAAAGATTTTATCCCTAGCCATTATGTGCTGGGCTATCATTTTAGCACCTATATTAATAATGAATTTGGAGCGAAAGCGATGGAAGATATTGTAGAAAAAACATGGAATGTTCCCTTTATTCCATTTAGCTATTCTTTTGCTATGCAAAAGGCAACAGGTAAAAAAATGCCTGATTTATACAACCAAATGATGGGAGACCTAAAGGGGAAATGGGAAACCCAAATTGAACGTGAAACCTTTACTAATTATCAAACCCACATAAGCCGTGCAACGCCACGATTTACAAATTATATGTACCCGCAACCCATTGATGGTGGAGGTATTTTAGCATTAAAATCGGGGTTGGATGACATCCCCCAATTTGTAAGTATCAACCCATCTACAAAAGAAGAAAAAAAGGAGTTTATATTAGGCCCATTAAACAATCCAGGGTTTATTTCAGTAGCAGGTAATACCGTAGTATGGGCAGAATTTCGATTTGATACGCGTTGGCTAACTAGATCATATTCAGTAGTAAACACCTATAACCTTGCCACCAAATCGTTTAAGCAACTAACCTCGAAAACACGCTACGCAGCACCCGATATTTCGCCCGATAGAACAAAAATTGTAGTGGTAGAAACTACCGAAGATTATACCAACCGATTGGTCATACTCAATGCCAACTCTGGAGAGGTAATTAAAAAAATCGAAAATGAAGGAAATGGATTTTACTCCATGCCCCAGTGGGACGATACAGGTAATGCGATTGTCGTATTAAATCAATTCGACCAAAAAAAAGGAGTACTGCTTATCGAATACGAATCGGAGGCTAAAAAAGTAATTTTACCTTATGGGCACGAGCATATTGGGTTTCCTATTAAGTATAAAAACTATTTATTATACAACTCAGGCTTTAGCGGTATCGATAATATTTATGCCGTTGATTTAAACACTAATAATAAATACAGAGTTACATCGGCTAAATATGGAGCATCTAACCCTGCCATTAGTTTAGATGGCAAGCTTATCTATTATAATAATTATGTAGTAGAAGGAGATGATGTGGCAAGCATGCCATTTAATCCTGCTACATGGGTGCCCATGAACCAAGTTAAAAATACCGACATTAAACTGTATGCCCCACTCGTAGCGATGGAACAAAATGTAGATGTTTTACTACACGTGCCCGATTCTGTTTACCAAACCAAAAAGTATAAAAAACCACCCATTAAAGTACATAGCTGGGGGCCGTTATTTACAGGCAGCTTAACTGAAATAGAACTAGGTGTTTACTCACAAGATGTGTTAAGTACCACCAATGTTTTTGCAGGGGTAGAATTTGATAATATTGGTAATGTAAAAGGAATAGGAAGAGTAAGCTATCAAGGACTTTATCCTATTATTGATGTAATTACAACCTACGGTAATCGTGTGCAAAACACCTCGTACACCGATACATTAGGCAATATTAACCCAGATAAAATCACGTGGACCGAAACAACTTTTAAAGCTGGCCCACGAATTCCTTGGTTATTAACTCGATCAAAGTATCACTCTAAAATTGAAGTATATAATTATATTGGAGTAACATCAGTAACTAATTTTACAAGCGAAACTTTTGGCAATAACCGTTATCGTTTTACTCAAGTTGGAAATGGTAGCCTAATACAGAACGAATTTGCAATAAGTTGGTATAATTTATTAAATCAGAACAAACGTGATATTCATAGCAGATTTGGACAAATATTATCTTTTGAAAACTTCTCTACTCCGTATGGAGGAGAACTAAGAGGTGGTTTAAGTGTGCTAAAATCCCAATTATATTTTCCAGGATTTTTTCAGCATCACTCTATTAACTTTTTTGCAGGATGGCAGCATCAAAAAATTACGGCAACCCAAGGAGAGTATTGGTTTAATAATCGAATACCATATCCTAGAGGCCATGATCCTGAAATTTTTAATAATTTCTATACCATACGATCAAATTATGAACTTCCTCTCATACATCCAGATATAAGAATAGGGTCTTTCTTGTATATTCAGCGGGTAAAGGCAACCGTGTTTTACGATTATGGATATGGAAAACTTGAGATTGCTGATCGTAACATTGAACAAACAAAGGCATTTAATTCGATGGGAGCAGAATTAAAATTTGATTTTAATGTAATGCGGGCATTGCCACTTTTAGAACTAGGCGTACGAGCTATTTATTTGCCTGAAACGCAAGAATCTAAATTTGAATTATTAATTGGCAGCATCGGATTTTAGAGAGCCTAAAACCGAATTTAATCGCAGGGCGATAGCCCATTTGGCTTAATTCCCCGACTCTTTGGGTTGGGAACAAGATTGTTTGCAAAGCAAACTCCAACTAATACTCCGATGGCTCTGCCTCGGGGTAGTTTATTTTATGCAAATTCTGTAAGATAATTCTCAACTAAATCCATCAACATTGTTTGTAAGTAAAATCCATCCTAGTAGCTTTGCAAGCTTAGGGTAATATAGCAACCCTTTTATAATAATTAAATTATGGCAGAAGTAATTAGAATGCCCAAAATGAGTGATACCATGGAAGAAGGCGTAATTGCCTCATGGTTGAAAAAAGTGGGCGACCAGGTGTCATCGGGAGATATTTTAGCAGAAGTAGAAACGGATAAAGCCACTATGGAGCTAGAATCGTATGAAGATGGAACGCTTTTATACATCGGTATCAAAGAAAAAGAAGCCGTTCCGGTAGATGGAATTATTGCTATAATTGGCGAAAAAGGAGAAGATTATAGTGCATTACTTGCTGAAAATGCCAACCCTGCTGCTAAAGAAGAACCCAAAGAAGCACCTACTGCAGTTGCAATTTCAACGGAATCAATAGATACTTCATCTATTAATGCTACCGTAATTAGAATGCCTAAAATGAGCGACACCATGGAAGAAGGCGTAATCGCCTCGTGGTTGAAAAAAGTAGGAGATCAAATTTCATCAGGAGATATTTTAGCAGAAGTAGAAACCGACAAAGCCACCATGGAACTCGAATCGTACGAAGATGGTGAGTTATTATATATTGGGCATAAAGCAGGTGAATCTGTACCTGTAGATGGTGTGTTGGCTATTATTGGAGAAAAGGGTGCTGACTACGAAACTTTATTAAAAGCCGAAGCAACACCTAAGCCTGCTGCTATTGAGCCTCCAAAAGAAGATAAGCCTGCTCTAGAAGTTACTGCTCCTGTTGTGCAAGCATCTGTTGCGCCTACTCAAGTAGCATCAACGTCTTCTAACGGAAGAGTGAAAGCATCACCTTTAGCCAAAAAATTAGCCAAAGATTTGGGCTACGATATTGCTCAAATTTCTGGGTCTGGAGATCAAGGAAGAATTATAAAAAAGGATGTTGAATCGTTTACACCATCGGCTCAGGCTGTTGCTGCTTCCTCTAGTTCCGATGCCAAACAAGTTGCTGCTCCTGTAACATTGCCTCAAGTAGTAGGCGAAGAAAGTTACGAAGAAATTCCTGTTTCGCAAATGCGAAAAATTATTGGCAAGCGTTTAGCAGAAAGTAAGTTTACTGCGCCTCATTTCTATGTTACCATGGAAATTAATATGGATAAAGCCATTGAAGCACGTAAAAGTTTAAATGAAATATCGCCTGTTAAAATATCGTTTAACGATTTAGTGGTAAAAGCCACAGCAGCCGCTTTGCGCCAACATCCAAAGGTAAATGTATCTTGGTTGGGCGATAAAATTAGAATGAATCACCATATTCATATTGGAATTGCCGTAGCAGTGGACGAAGGCTTATTAGTGCCAGTTATACGCTTTGCAGATAATAAGTCATTATCGCATATATCAGCAGAAATAAAAGACTTGGCTAAAAAAGCAGTTAATAAACAGTTACAACCACAAGATTGGGAAGGTAATACCTTTACCATTTCTAATTTAGGCATGTTTGGGGTAGAAGAGTTTACGGCTATTATTAACCCACCTGATGCGTGTATTTTAGCCGTAGGAGGCATTAAGCAAACCGCTATTGTAAAAGAAGGCGAACTGGTAGTTGGCAATGTGATGAAAGTAACCTTATCATCAGATCATAGAGTGGTTGATGGCGCCTTAGGAGCGGCATTTTTGCAAACGCTAAAAGGCTTATTAGAAGATCCAGTTAGAATGTTGGTTTAATCACACATCACACATCACACATCAAAAAAACATGAGTAAGATTAAAATTCGTTCAACTACGGTGCTCGCTGTGGTGCATAATGGCGAAGTAGTAGTAGGTGCCGATGGGCAAGCTACGATGGGGAGCTATGTAGCTAAAAGTAATGTAAAAAAAATTCGTACGTTACAAGAAGGTAAAATTGTAACAGGCTTTGCGGGTTCAACCGCGGATGCTTTTACCCTGTTAGAACGCTTTGAAGAAAAGCTAAATTCTTACTCAGGTAATATGAAACGATCCGCCATTGAGCTTGCCAAAGACTGGCGGATGGATCGTTATTTAAGAAAGCTAGAAGCTATGCTAGTGGTAGCCAATAACGAAGAAGTATTAGTAGTGTCAGGCACGGGCGATGTGTTGGAGCCTGACAATCAAATAGCGGCCATTGGTTCGGGTGCTATGTATGCGCAATCTGCCGCCTATGCACTTAAAAAGCATGCGCCAACGATGAGTGCAGAGGATATCGTTAGAGAAAGCCTTACCATAGCTGCCGATATATGTATTTACACCAATCATAACTTGGTTATAGAAAAAGTAAAATAATGCTAAAAATATACCATAATCCTCGATGCTCTAAAAGCAGACAAACCCTACAACTTATTAAAGATGCTGATGCTGAAGTTGAAATAATAGATTATTTAAAAACACCTCCTACAGAAGATGAATTAAGAGAAATATTAACAAAACTTAATTTGCCCGTAGAGTATCTTATTAGAAAAAGTGAAGCAATTTATAAAACGGAGTTTAAAGGAAAAGAATTATCCGAAGATGAGTGGATTAAGGCGTTG
Organism: uncultured Roseivirgaceae bacterium; assembly: GCA_964524405.1. GTDB lineage: Bacteria > Bacteroidota > Bacteroidia > Cytophagales > Cyclobacteriaceae > JAKISE01. The sequence continues at coordinate 2,180 of CAZGDC010000067.1, read as the reverse complement.
GTTAAAAATCCCAAATTAATAGAACGCCCTATTGTTGTAAACGAAGAAGGTGATGTAATACTTGGTCGCCCACCAGAAAATGTAGGTCGATTTTTATAAATATTGCAGCACTTTTTTAAGCGTATTTTCATTTACCATTAACCCATTAACTATCCATTCATTATCCACTTTATTTAATCCCTTACCCACCTACCTTGCTGATTTTGTAAAATCGGATTATAGATTTTTAAAATATGGCCTAGTAGCTATTTTTTTAGGGGCAAGTATAACCATTAATTACGCTATTTCTTTTGAGTCCGATTTTGTGGCAGTGCCAAACTACCTAAGCAGATTAACTCGGTATATTCTATTTTATGGGTTTTCTTATTATGGAGGGGTTGCGATTATAGCTTTGAGCAACGGTAAAATAACGTATCTAAAAAATACTCAATTTTGGATACTTTCTCTAATTGGTATCGGCATACTTTCGATAGGCAACAGCTTTAATAGCAGTTATGATCTTGCTAAACAATTGGTGGGGCTAAATTCTTATTTATTTGTAGGTAAATTAATTGGAGAGTTTAGAAACTATATCACTCTTTTTCTTCCGTTACTGCTAATATGGTTTTTTATAAAACAAAAAGGAGATTCGTTTTTTGGTCTAACTATTCATAAAGTTACCGTAAGGCCTTACCTTATAATGTTAGTGGTAATGATTCCATTAATAGCTATAGCAGCACAAACTTCTTCATTTTTAGAAACCTATCCAACGTTTAAATCTTTTGGAGTTGAAAGGAATTGGGGTGTATCCATTAATTGGCTTATCGCAGCCTATGAGGCGTTGTACGCAGCAGCTTTTTTGCCAGTAGAGTTATTTTTTAGAGGATTTTTAGTTATAGGGCTTGCAAGGTTAATGGGCAAAGATGTGATTATACCTATGGTTTGTTTATATGCATTTATACATTTCGAAAAACCAGCGGGAGAAGCCATTAGCTCCATTTTTGGAGGCTATTTATTAGGAGTTTTTGCGTACTATTCTAAAAATATTTGGGGAGGAGTTTTTGTTCATGTGGGCATTGCATTGCTTATGGAATTAGCCGCTGGCTTAATGAAACTTTAGTGGCTTTTTTGAACACATTTATTTTCTTTTATCTTACTCATAGCTCGTTCTGCAATGGCCATAATGCTTAAAGATGGGTTTACTCCAGGGTTGGCCGAAATCATAGAACCATCAATTACAAACATATTGGTATAACCAAACACGTTATTGTTTTTATCAATAACTCCTGATTGGGCATCTTTGCCCATTACAGCTCCTCCTAAAATATGGGCTGTAGAAGGTATTCCGGTTAACGTTTCCGTCCACATTACTACAGATTTAGAGTTGGTTTCTTTGGCATGTTTTTCAGCAATGGCATGTGCTTCGGGTATAAATGCCGAAGGAGCCTTGCCCGATGAAAGATGTGTGCTCATGCCAAACAACCCTTTTTTTAAGCGTAATGTGCTGTCTAAGTTTTGCATAAACAATAAAATGGAAGAACTTTTGGCGAAGTCCTTTACAAACATCACTTTAAACCATTTTATGGGATCGCTTAACGGAATAAAAATCAGTTTTAATATTCGCAAGAAAAAGTTTTTTTCAGAAACCATAGGCATCATCATTAATCGCCAAAAGCCAGACCCTGCTCCGTATTTTACGGGTTCTAAATGGCTATTTTCATCCACATCAAGAATAGAACCTATGGCGATTCCTTTCGACAAGTCTTTTTCTTTGTCCAAAGTTACATTTGCAATTAATGCCTCATTATTAGTGCGAATGTCATCTCCAACTTTGTTGCTTAAATTGGGTAGTGTTGTGTCTTTAAGCTTTAATAATAAAGATATAGTGCCTAATACACCACCAGAAAAAACAACTCCTTTTGAACTAACTTTCTTGCTTTTTTTAAACAATTTGGTTGAGTCTTTAAACGTTAAAGAATATCCCTCAGAACCTTCTGTATTGCCCAAAGGGTTTACATTTGATACTTCACTCTCAGCTAAAATATCAACACCCAATTGCTGGGCTAGATACAAATAATTTTTATCTAAGGTGTTTTTAGCATTATAGCGGCAGCCTGTCATGCACGCTCCGCAGCCTGTACAACCCGTTCGGTTAGGGCCTTTTCCATCAAAGTATGGGTCGGCAACTGTTTTGCCTTTTT
>CAZGDC010000066.1:0-11862 GCA_964524405.1 uncultured Roseivirgaceae bacterium | reverse complement strand
AATGCGGGTTAATAATGAGCGCTTTATATATTTAGGTGAAAAATAAAAAACATGTTTTCCTAATAGTCAGTACTATAAAAATCATCTTTTTTTCGAAGTACGTTGTTTTTTTTTCAAGTTAGATTTTAGGCAATAGTAAAAGAAGGCAAAGATTGAACACAGAGTGCTTTTTTGCTAATTTCAACTTCTAGTCGAATATAAATAAATTTTAATGGTTTTTTAAAACCCATTTTTTAGCAACTTTTTTTGTTTATTTGCAGCATATTTATGCAACAAGATTCATTCAAAAAGAAAAAAGGTAAGTCATCTACTTTTGGCAATAAGCCAAAGACCGACTTCCGTGCTAAAAAAAGCAACCCAAGGCAGGGGCGTGGGCAAAAAAAATCGACCCTTAACCCTAACTTGCTTATAAAAAAAGCAACCCAAGTGGCTATGGCAAACTACGAATCAAAAAGACTAATTGCCGACTTACCTATAAGCCCCAATTTAAAAGAGTGTTTGATTTCTAAAGGATATAGAAAACCTACCGAAATTCAAGATAAAACATTAGAAACTCTTTTAGAAAAAAGAGATTTACTAGGTATTGCGCAAACAGGAACTGGAAAAACAGGTGCTTTTTTAGTGCCTATTATTGAACAACTGCTTGGCCACAAACAAAAAAACTTTGCCTTAGTAATGGTGCCTACTAGAGAATTGGCTACTCAAGTAGAAGAGGAGTTCCAAAGCATGGCTAAAGGACTAGGCATTTACAGTGCTTGCTTTATTGGTGGCACTAATATTAATAAAGATATAAGCACATTAAGGCGAGCAAACCATGTAATTATTGGCACCCCTGGCAGGCTGCTAGATTTGCATAATCGAAAATCGTTGGATTTTGGTAAATTTAATACCCTTGTGCTTGATGAATTTGACCGTATGCTAGATATGGGCTTTTTGCATGATGTAAAGAGGATTATAGGCAGTATGCACAAACGTAAACATACCCTCCTATTTTCTGCTACATTAGATAAAAGCCAAGAGAAACTAATTATTGATATACTCCACAACCATGTTACTGTAAAAGTAAGTTCTGGCGATGCAACAGGCGACCATATTGATCAAGACATTATTAGGTTAAAAGAAGGAGAAGACAAATTTGAGATTTTGCATAATATGCTATCTGGTCCTGAATACCAAAAAGTATTGCTATTTGAGGAAACTAAACACAAGGCGAATCGACTCTGTGGTAAGCTAAATAAAGTAGGCATCACAGCCGATCAAATCCATGGCAATAAAAGCCAAAATGCAAGGCAGCGAGCATTAAACTCTTTTAAACAAGGCAAAATTCGAGTATTGGTAGCTACAGATGTAGCTGCACGAGGCATTGATGTATCGGATGTTACCCACGTAATAAATTACCAAGTGCCCATGACGTTTGATAGCTATATTCATCGAATTGGCAGAACAGGCAGAGCTGGGAAAACGGGGAAAGCTTTTACGTTTGTAGAAGCTTAGTCTATGCTTTACCAAATAATTTTCGACTTACTTTTTGCTGCTAGGTAAGCATTGCACTTACTAAAATGTTTATTGCCAAAAAAACCTCTATAGGCTGCAAAAGGAGAAGGATGAGCAGATTCTAATACTAAGTGCTTATTTCTATCAATAATACTTCCTTTTTTTTGTGCATAAGCACCCCATAACAAAAAAACAAGGTGCTGTTTATTATCATTTAACTTTGTAATTACGGCATCGGTAAATGCTTCCCACCCCTTATTTTGGTGCGAACCGGGGCTGGAATCCCTTACTGTTAAAGTAGCATTTAGCATTAAAATTCCTTGCCCTGCCCAACGCTCCAAATTACCCGATTCGGGTATTGGCTTGCCCAAATCGGATGCAATCTCTTTAAAAATATTTTGTAAAGAAGGCGGCTTACGCACTCCATCGGCTACCGAAAAGCAGAGTCCATTGGCCTGTTCCTCTCCGTGATAGGGATCTTGCCCTATGATTACAACCTTTGTTTTTTCAAACACACAATGCTGAAAAGCATTAAAAATTAAATTTTTAGAAGGAAATATTTTATGATTCGCATATTCTTTTTTTACAAATTTTAACAGTTGCCTAAAATAAGTTTTTTCAAACTCCTCTTTCAATTGTTTCTTCCACGATTCTTCAATAATTATATCCATCTACAAAAACATCTTAAATTCAACTAATAAATTTATTCGTTAATACATAAATCCGAAAGGTACTTTGTAATGAAAAGGTTAGGCTGCTATTAGTCAAGTATTCGCACAGCTATTTGAAACGCCTGCCACGCAAAATTTGTGGGAAACAATGTTGGATATTGGCGAGTAACAAATACCGAGCAAATGATTAAATAATAGCATGTTAAGGCTTGCAATAGATTTTCCTTACAAATTTTAGGTAATATTACAACCATTCAATTTAAAATTCTAATCGTTACCTTTGAGTAATGGTAACAGAAATAACGAAAGGTGTTAAAGTAACGGTTGAGGTAGAATACCAACCACAATACTCGAGTCCGAGCCAACACCATTATGTATTTACTTACCAGGTTACCATAGAAAACAATAGCACTAAAACACTACAGCTAACCCATAGAAAATGGACGATTAACGATGCGAGTTTCCCTATTAGAACTGTTGAAGGCGAAGGGGTTGTTGGACGACAACCTATTTTAGAGCCTGGCCAAAAGCACCAATATATGTCGGGTTGTAATTTACGCTCAGGGGTTGGAAAAATGGAAGGCACTTATACCATGGAGCAATTAATGGATGGACAATCAATTACGGTACAAATTCCTTCCTTTAAAATGATTGTTCCTTTTAAAAACAATTAATTGCGTCATCAAGTTCTCTCTTATTTAAATCATTGGTTAAACGAAGTAAATGCGCATTCGTTACAAAACCCCTTTATTTATAACCTTTACACTAAGTATATTCAAAAGGATTATAATGAAAATGAATTTGAGTCGATAGAAAAAATACGCAAGAAGCTTTTTAAAGAAGAGTTTACAGTAACTAACGTAAATTATGGTGCTACATCTCTTGTACACCCCAATGCACTAAAATCGAAGGTTAGCACCATTGCGAAGAAAGGACTTACTTCGCCTAAAGTAAGCCGACTTTTAGCTAGATTAATAGATTATAATAAATCCAAAAATATTATCGAGCTAGGCACTTCGTTTGGTTTAAACACACTCTATCTTGCACAAAAAAAAGAAACAAATCTAATAACCTTTGAAGGATCAGAAGATATTGCCAACGTGGCACTCACAAATTTTGAGCATCATCAAAAAAATAATATCAATTTAATTTTAGGTGATATTACCAACACTTTGCCTAACTTTTTAGATGCCATAATACGTATTGATTTTGCTTATATTGATGCCAATCATCGGTACAAACCCACTATTAATTACTTTAAATCTATTATAAAACGTATGCACCAAGATTCCATCCTTGTACTTGATGATATCTATTGGTCGGCTGAAATGACAAAAGCATGGGAAGAAATAAAAGCACATCCACAGGTTACACATAGCATCGATTTATTTACTGTGGGCATTGTGTTTTTTCAACCCGATTTGGTAAAAACCAATTATAGATTAATGTTTTAAAATAAGTTAGAAAGAAGAAGTTATACCATTTTAATTATGAGATATCGCAATAATTAGATTGAGTTATTTTTTACTTTCTTGCCAAGTTTATAAACAGCTCGTTTCCATTTCTTGGTTCAATAGAGTTATAGGCCTCTTCAAAAACGTTAAACTCAAAATAGGGGGCAAATATTGGCTTATATAAATCTAACGTTCCACCATAAGGAGGGTGATCTTTGTATAAATCAATGCTAAACAATAAGCCAACTAATTTTCCTTTTGATTGTAATAGCTTGTGCATTTTTTTAGCATAATCGTTTCTAAGGTTAGGATTAAGTGCGCTAAAAAAAGTTTGCTCAATAATTAAGTCATAGGTGCCTTCAAAATCAAAAAAATCAGCTTGCACTAAGTTGTCTAATGGAAAAGAGGGGCATCTTTTAAGTAAGTTTTTTAAAGGAATGTTAGATAAGTCAACTACTGTTACATTAAATCCAAGATTATGCAGATACTCGGCCTCATAGCCATTGCCGCAGCCAGGTATTAATATACGAATTGATTTATCGGTTAATTGATTAAAATAAGATTTTAAAGGAGTGGTAATAGCACCCGTATCCCAACCTGTGGAAGATTCTATGTACCTAGATGTCCAATAGTTTTTGTTTAAATCGATCATATTATATAATGGTATAACTACAAAGAAAGTCTAATATTGCAATATATAATAATTAAAAACTTATGCCTAATTCATCTATAGAAGTAAAAAAAGAACCTAAAGGTTCTAATAAATCTATCTATTTAGTTGTGCTTATAATTTTGGTAATTTTACTAGTTGTAAAAGTATTTTTAGACCATCAAGAAAAATCGAAACTCGCAGAATACTATCAAACCGAATTGGAGGTATCTCAAAAGAAACTGGATAAAATAAGTAAGGAATTAGATCAAAAAATACGCACTATTGACTCCTTAGGAGGAGATATAACCGAACTACTAGTAGCAAAAAAAGAAATTGATGAAGAAAAAACTAAGCTACAAAATAAGAGGAAGGCAAACTATCAATTAATTGGCAGATTAAGGCGTAAAACAGAGGGCTACCAAGAGTTACTAAAAGAAAAAGACAAGGAAATTGCTCGATTATCTAAGGTAGCTGAAGAGTTAATGACCGAAAACACAGGACTTAAAAAAGATAAAAATGAGTTGAATAAATCCATTGTTTCTTTAAATAAAAACAAAAAACAGTTGGAGAATAAAGTGGCTGTTGCTTCAAGGCTTCGGGTGGAGGGCATCCATATTTATGCCGTGGCTAAAAGTGGAAAAGAACGAGAAGGGATATTTAAAAATAGACAAATTAGTAATTTGAAAGTGGTGTTTAATATTGCCAAAAACGATGTAGCTCCATTAGAAGGCAAAGAAATAATTATACGAATAATTGATGGAAATGGGCAAGTGATTTTCGATATTAACAAAGATTCTGGCTCGTTTATGCTTGATGGAAAGGAAACATTTTATACCGCCTCCAAAGAAGTATTATTCGATAATAGCAATCAACAACTATCTTTTATATATGATAAAGGAAGTGATTACGAAAAAGGCGTATATAAAATGGAGGTTTTTACCGATGGTTATTTAATGGGTGCTAAAACTTTTACGGTTAAATAATTATACTTTTGAGCCCACTTAGAAAACATATAAAATGAAAACTTTAATAGCTCTTATTTTTATTTTAGCTTCGGTTAGTTCCGTTGCTCAAACGTTGTCTCCCAAAGATCAAATAGCCTCTGCTGTTTTGGCTGCTACGGAAGCACAACGCGCAAACGCTACTGTATTAGGTTATACATCTGGCAAATTAGTGGTACTAAAAAAAGGCAGTAACGAATTAATTTGCCTAGCAGACGACCCCGCTAAAGAAGGGTTTAGTGTTGCTTGTTACCACAAAAACCTTGACCCAATGATGGCACGAGGTAGAGCATTAAGAGCCGAAGGTAAAAATAGAGGAGAAGTAGATAAAATTAGAGAAGAGGAAGCGGCTTCTGGAAAACTAAAACTTCCGTCATCTGCCTCTACCCTACATATATTATCGGGGCTATCTGCCTCTTATAATGCAGAAAAAAATGAAATTATAGATGCCAAATTGCGTTATGTTGTCTATATTCCGTATGCAACCCAAGCCACTACTGGCTTACCGTTAGCTCCCGAAATGGTTGGCGGCCCATGGTTAATGTTCCCTGGTAGCTATAGGGCGCATATAATGGTTAGCCCTGTTAATTAATGCCTTAGGCACTGTTAAGAATAAATACTTCGAATTTGACGCAGAAATTTTGTTTGTATTTGAGGCAAAAAACCTAAGCATAGCATAGCTATGGTTCTGTTTTTTAACGAAAAAGACAGACAAAAGAGCTAGCCAAAAAGGAGTAGTTATTATTTAACAGTGCCTTAGGAGAGAAGTAGCATCCACATTTCTAATTGGGCTACTTTTTGCGTTTCACAAACCGCTTCCCTCTACCACCTTTAGGAGCAGATTTAGGGTCATAAATTGGTGTTTCACCAAATTTTGCTGGCACTGGAAGCTTACGTACTTCTGTTTCAATAAGCTCCTCTATTTGCCCAAATTCGTATTGGTCTTTTTCGGTAATAAGGGTAAAAGCTATACCTTGAGTATTTGCCCTAGCCGTTCTCCCTACTCGGTGCACATACTCTTCGGCATCTTTAGGCACATCATAATTTATCACTAATTCAATGCTGTCAATATCAATGCCACGAGCCATAATATTGGTGGCTACTAGTACTTTAACTTGCTTGTTTTTGTATAGCCTCAGTATTTTTTCTCGTTCCGTTTGATCTAAATCGGAACTAATCCCTTCTACCGATATTTTTTTATGTTTAAGCGCAGCCGTTACTAGTGTTACATCCTTTTTGGTAGAACAGAATACAATAACACTTTCCATTTCGCGAGCTGTTAATAAATGGGCAATTAAGCCAATTTTTTGGCTGTCATATACCATAAAGGCTCCTTGAACTACTCCTTCTGCAGGTTTAGACATGGCAATATTTACCTCCGCAGGATTCGTAAGAATAGAATTTGCTAATTTTCTAATTTTAGGAGGCATTGTTGCTGAAAAAAGAAGATTCTTTCTTTTCTCAGGCAAGTGGTTTACAATTTTTACAAGGTCTTCGTAAAACCCCATATCTAGCATTCTATCTGCTTCATCTAGCACTAAAAACTGAACTGTTTTAAACTGCACATAGCCCATATTCAAATGAGATATTAAGCGGCCAGGAGTGGCAATTATTAATTCGGCACCGCCTGATAAGGCTTGCTTTTCTTGCTCAAATGAGGAGCCATCGCCTCCGCCATAAATGGCCATCGAACCAACGCCTGTAAAATAACCTAAGCCTTCTACTTGTTGGTCAATTTGAATGGCCAATTCGCGCGTGGGCACGATTACTAAAGCCGCTACTCCTTTGATTTTATTTTTTAAGATGTATTCAATTACTGGCAATAAAAAGGCGGCTGTTTTTCCAGTACCTGTTTGGGCACAACCAATAATATCTTGCCCTTTTAAAACAATTGGAATTGCTAACTCTTGAATAGGGGTGGCTTCTTCATACCCCATGGCGTTTATTCCCTCTTGAAGGGAATCGTGAAAATTAAATGCTGTAAATTTCAATCGGTGGTGTTATTTATATGCTTGCATAGCTCCTAATTATCTGTTTTAGCAGGCAATACATTCGTTGTAATTTTTAATTGATTAAGAGGAGCAACAGAATTAGAAATAATGGTGATGATTTTATTTTGTCTTCCCATTTTACTTGCACTATTATAGTTTACTTTAATAGAAGATTTTGATCCAGGCAAAATAGGTTCGCGTTCCCAATTGGTAGCGGTACATCCGCAGGTGGTTTGCACGTTGGTAATAATTAATGGGGCATCTCCTGTATTTTCAAAGTTAAACACATGCTCCACTTTGTCTCCTTGATAAATATCCTCAAAATTAAATTCCGTTTCTTCAAACGTAATAATAGGCCCTGGCACGCTCGCTGCTTCTTCTTGTGCTAGACTTACGGTGGAGATAAATAAAAATAATATGAGTACTTTTTTCATTCTAATACTAATTAACCTCAATAATACAATGTTGCAACTAGATTTACCTTGTATTTAATTCTTAAATAATTTTGGATTAAAATTTACAAGGTATAATTCCTGAGATGCTCGGGTAATTGCCGTGTATAACCAACGAATATACTCCTTATTAATTTGTTCTTCGGTAATGTACCCTTGATCTACAAAAACTGATTTCCACTGGCCTCCCTGAGATTTATGGCAAGTAACAGCATACGCATATTTAATTTGTAAGGCGTTTAAATAAGGATCTTCTCTTAATTTTTCATTCAAAAGCTTTTTATTGGTGATATCAGAATAATCTTCTAATACTGCGGAATAAAGTGCTTTATTTTGCACTGGTGTAAGTGCGGGTGTATGAGTCTGCAGGGTATCTAAAATTACTTTTGCTTCAAAAGGTACTGCCTCGGGCAGATCAATTAATTTAAACTCCAAAGTGGCAAACCTAAACCCATATAGTTCTTCGGTATTTACTATTTTTTTTACCCATACATAATCTCCATTAGCTAAAAACCCTGAAGGAGAATCCGTAGGAACATAATGATAATTATTGCGCACAATCATTAAATGGTCACCTGCCTCTACTTCATCTTGCCTATATAATAGGCTCATTCTAATATGATTATTAAACATTAAAGCAGACTTATTAGACCTACAAACTACCATCGTTTGCTCTTCTCCAAACTTATTGTACGAATACCTAAGACCATCCTCCAACTTCTCCCCTGTCATCTTATATACGTCTTTAAATTGAGCTGTTTCAAACGCAATTTCTACCTTATTAGATACCTTATTAGAGTTAAGTTGATTTCTTAATTTAGTGGCATTAATTAATATCCCAGAGTTTTTCTGTTGCCGCATTACTTCTGTTAATTCCACCTCTAATACGGGTCGTTTAAATTTCGACTCTATTAATAACTTATCCAGTGCAGGGCTGTTTTCTTGCCCTACTGGAGGCAGCTGTGCCGTATCGCCAATCAACATTAATTTATTAGAGGGGTGCTCAAATACAAAATCCATTAATTGACTAAGTACACCTGCTTGTCCATAATTATCATCTTCAGAAAGCATGGAGGCTTCATCTACAATAAAAATAGTATGCTTATTATAATTTTTCAATCGGCTAAACTTTAGCAAACCACTGCCAGAGTCTGCCACTTGTTTAAAAATAATTTTATGGATAGTAAACGCAGACCGCTTGGTATAACCCGACATTACCTTTGCAGCTCTACCCGTAGGTGCCATTAATAAAAATTTGAAGTTAAATAGTGGTAGCACCTGAACGAGTGCAGGTATTAAACTGGTTTTGCCTGTACCCGCATAGCCCCTTAATATTAATATTTTTGAGGAGTGCTTATTATCTAAAAACTTATCCATTAAATCGAATAGCCTTAGCTGACCAGCAGTGGGCTCAAAGGCAAATCGTTGTTTTAATAAATGAGAAGGTTTGGGCATATTAAAGGCAAACTTTATTAATTCGCTACTAAAAATTTAAAATTTAATGGTTTTATATGATTTCAAAAATGAGTAATTTTAATCAAAAAAATACCTTACTTCGATAAGTGTACGAAGAAACTCATACTTAAAGTAGAAAATTCGCATTTTAAGTATATTGAGTGCATTAAACTTCTTATTTTCATGCGATTGAACTATTTTACCATATTATCCATTGCCATATTACCCATTGAAAAGGTTACGCCACCAAAGAGAAGGGGACTGAGGGCCGTACAAATGAAATTACCCATTGCCATTCTATAGGGCAAGTTAATCAGCTAAAAAATGAACAAGTACATCATATCTTTCATAATTGCCGTAACTTAAGAGATGCTTTAGAGATGCTTTAGAGATGTTTTAGAGTTATTGGGGTATATCCCCTATCCTAAGCATTAATAAAAATCTACTTTTCTATCGTTGTGATTTACTTTATAAAATACTTATACTTGCACAAAATATATTTTACTATGAAAACAAGAATTCTTTCAATCGTTGCCTTTTTAATAGCAATTGTTCTGGCCTATTTCTTGATATCGAACATAAAATTTGCCATTGATGAGAAAAAAAGAATTTCACAAGCAGAAAAAGTTGTTATTGAAAAACTTAAACTAATTCGTGAAGCTCAAAAAACATATCATGAAGTTAATAGTAGATATACTAATAATTGGGATAGTTTAATTAATTTTATTGAGTACGGAAAGTACTATGTAACTAAAAGGAGTGAAAGAATTGTTGAATTAGCTTACGGTGCAGATAGCATTATTGTTACCATTGACACCCTTGACATCATTCCTGCCAAGCAATATATTTTTGTTAAAACCCACGATGTGTTTGTTGCAGGCAATGGAGACTTTGTAAAGTTTTTTGTTAAAAAAGGGCAAAAAATAAGAAAGGGGCAAAAAATATATTCGTTGGTTAGTGCTATTAATGGCAAAAAAGTAAATAAAATGTCGAAATTAAATGGTGTAATTACGTCAATAGAAAATATTGCTCGAAATACGACCATGGCAAAAGGTGAATTATTGATGCAAGTAAGAGAAGAAAAATTTAACTTCAACTTAGATATTAGCCAGCTTGCCATTATTCCACTTACAAACCCTCCTGCAAAATTTGATTTATTTGCTGATCGAATTGAAAAAAATAGACTAATGGTTAATGTGGTAGAGGTTAGAGATACCAAACCAATAAATCCTACAAGAAGGGAAGGCAATGAAGCCAATAACAAAAAACCTTTGCGTTTTGGCTCAAGAACAGAAGTTACCACTGCTGGAAATTGGGAATAATTGAAAACAGAAACAAAAAAATACAAGCTTCTAAAAAAAATAAGGGATAAGGATTTTAATATTGATCAACTAAATCAATACAATCTCCATATCTTATCAGGCAGCCGTGATTTACAATTTACAGTTACTGATACTTCTACGGGCAAATGCCTGCTTTTAGAGGACTATGCAATTGCAAAGGTTAAGACTTATAAAGAGCTTATTAATACGCTAGAAAGCCTTTTTGATGACCACTCTTTGCTTAAAGCAGGTTTTTGGAAGAGTGTAAAAATTGGAATTAAGAATAACAAGTTTTCTCTTGTCCCTTCCAAATTATTCGACCCTGATTCATTATTTGATTACCTCAAGCTTAATTGCAAGGTAAATAAGGAAGTGGATACACTCCTTTATTATAAGCATTTAAAATCGGATGCCGTTAATTGTTTTGCCATTAATAGCCAATTATATAATTGGTTTCAATCGGTTTATCCGAAAATAGAAATCGGATTTGTTCATCAGTCGAGCACATTGATAGAAGGCGTATTAGCTCAATTATCGCACTATCCTGAAGATTCCATTTTCTTATTTGTAGATCGTTTTAAATTGCATATCATTTCCTCTCGAGATCATAAATTAGAATATTATAATCAGTTTTCAATTAAAAAATTTCAAGATTACATAAAATACATTATGTTGGTTTTTAATGGTTTAAAAAGGAGCCAGCAAACAACCAATGTAGTTTTATGGGGTTACATCGGTAAACAATCAACCCATTACCATGAGTTTATTAAATACATAAAACATGTTTCATTTGGCGAAAGGCCAAAATTTTATAATTACGGTTTTGTGTTTGACGAATTACAAGATCATTACTTTTTTGACACCTATAACCTTCACCTTTGCGAATAGTGAAAAAAATTGCCCTTTTCCCAGGTTCATTTGACCCTTTTACTAAAGGGCACGAAGATATTTTATTACGAGGACTTGGAATTTTTGATAAAATTATAATTGCCATTGGCTATAACACGGCAAAGCATAAGCGTTATTTCGAAGTGGAGAAAATGATTAAATACATTAAAGAAATATACAAAGACCGCCCAGAAATTTCAGTAAAAATATACAACGAACTCACGGCTGGGTTTGCAAAAAAAAACAATGCCAAATACCTTTTAAGAGGACTGCGAAACACCACCGATTTTGAATATGAAAACACCATTGCAGAGCTTAATAAAAATCAAAATCCTGAATTAGAAACTATATTTTTAATTACCACCCCTATTTATGCACATATAAGTTCTTCTATTATTAGAGAAGTACACAGGTATGGTGGTAATGTAGCCGATTATTTACCTTATAAACTTAAAGAATAAGTTGGTTTAATAAACTACCCC